>JAMWCJ010000055.1 GCA_023818645.1 Candidatus Omnitrophota bacterium
CGTTATTCTTTTTGGAACAAAAGAGAAAAAGATTGAATTTATAAAAAAAGTTCTAAATAATAAAGATAAAGTTTATTTAAAAGAAATTGCTGCTTTTTTGGATGATGAAGATAAGGAAATTAGATCTGTAGCATCTTTAACTCTTTATGAAATTGGAGATGCTACTTGTATTGATTATTATAAAAAATCCCTTGGAGATTCTTATTGGCAGGTAAGATTATATGGAATAAAAGGACTTGTGAAATATGGAGAAGGTGACATTTTAGAAGATTTGTTCAATTCTCTTAAAGATCCTTACTGGCAAGTAAGATATTATGCTGCTGTAGGAATTGGTAAATATGGTAATGAAGATTCCATCCATAATATTATTTCACACCTTAACGATTCAAATTTAGAAGTAAAAAAAGCACTTTTAATTTCTTTGAAAAGATTATTATGGAAGAATGTAACACGGTTTAATTTTAAATCAATGGATGAAAATCAATTAAAGGTACTTTTTGATTGTTTTGAAGGAGAAGATGAAATAAAACTCCTTACAATTTCTATTTTTGAAAATGCAAATGATGAAAGGGCGATCCCTTATCTTGTAAAATTGTTGGGGGACAAAAGTGATGAAATAAAAATTAAGTCGTTATGGGCGATAGAACGATTTAAAGCAAAAAAGATTGAAGAAATTGAAGGTTTGTTAAATGAACCATCTGTAAAAGTAAAGATTGAAGCAATCAAAACATTAATTAGATTGAAAGGAGAAGAAGGAATAGATGGTTTAATCAAAGGATTAAGTGATGAAAATGAAAGTGTAAGAATATACTCTTTATGGGCACTTGAAAAATTCAAAAATTCTCTTTCTTATCCGGAGATTGTTAAATGTATTGCTGATAAGTCATCAAAAGTTAGAGAAGAAGCAATAAATATTATTGAAAGATTAAAAGACCCATTGTTTATTCCTCTTTTAGAAAAATTTATTGAAAATAAAGAAATTGATATAGAGTTTAGAAAACTTGCAATTATTGAACTTGGGAAAATCGGCATTTCAGATAGTGAAAAAACTAAAAATATATTAATAAGATATTTGAAGAGCAATAATAAAGAAATAAGATATGCATCTATTGAAAGTTATTACTATCTTGATATGTTTGATGATTATTACATAAAGAATCTTGTTTATATGGAGAAAAACGACCCTGACGCAAGGATTAGAAGATGTAGTTCAAGATATTTAAAAGAAATTATAAAGGAATGCATAGTTAAACTAAATATTGTTAATGAAAAGGAAAGGAAATTTATTTTAGATAAAATTGATAATTTTATTGGAAGTAATGAAATAAATAGTTTACTTATCAATATGTTTTACAGTAAATATCCTGAAGTTAGAGAAAAAGCACTTTTTGTTTTAAAAGAAAATCCCAAAAAGATATTTTCTAAAAATGTCAGGGAACTTTCAAAAGAAGCAGATATAGAATTGAAGAAATTATCTGCTATAGTTTTGGGAGAAATTCAAGATAAAAATTCAATTGGGATTTTAAAGCAAGGATTAGTTCACTTTGACCCTGAATATCAACTTATATGTGCACATTCGCTTGCAAAAATAGGGAGAGAAGATGGGATTAATGTAATTATGAGAAATATTAATAATGAGAATATTTTTAATCAAAAGATTGCGGTTGAGGCACTTGTTTATTTGAACAAATCTTTATATTCTTCAATTTTTCTTAAAAAACTTTATAACTCAGAACTTGAAATAAAATTAATTTCTGCATGGGGACTTGCAAGATTAGGGAATTTTACAGGTCTTGAGGTTCTTGTAAGGTTATCTGAAACAAATATTGAGCCACTTAGAACTCTTGCAAATATCTATCTTAAAGACCCAAAAATCCCTCTAAGTTTAAAAAATAAAATTTCTTCTGTAAGAGAAGAAATATATAGAAATAAGATAGGAATTCAAGAGGTGAGTCATAAAAAGATGTATTCATATAAAACAGATGTTCCAATTGAAATAGATGGAAAGGATAATGAAGGAATATGGAAAATGATAGAACAAACAAATGGATTTATAACAATTGAAGACGAGAAGGTACTAATTGATGCTCAGACGAAAATAGCAAGTGTTTATGATAATGAAAATATCTATTTTTTAATTATATCTGAAAATCCACCCAATGGTTTAATAAACTATGATACAAGAGATTTTATAACAATATCTTTAAATCCTAAGAATTCTTTAAATGAATGGTATCAATTTGTTTTTCATCCTCTTAAGTATGTTTTTCCTCTTTCATCAGATGTGAAATATCTTAAATATAGTTACATTTGGAAGTTTTATAAAAATGAAGATATAGATAAATTGTGGAATTCGGAGTGGAAACTTGAAACAGATCTTTCTTCTCCAGGAAGCGTGAGAAAATTTATATGTGAAATATCTATTCCACTAAAAGATATTAAAGTTGAAAAGATTGAGAAAGGAAGTCAATGGACAATAAATTTTCAGAGAGAAATAAATAATTACATTATCTCTACATGGACAGGTAGAATAGATATTCCAGAACAATTTGGTTTAATTATTTTTAAGGAGAATCTATGAAAAAGTTTATTTTTCTAATATATTTTAGTATTTTTTTTAATCTTTTATGTGGTGCAGAATGGTATGAAAAGAATAGAAAATTCTCAGTCGTTTTTCCCAACGAGGTTTGGAAATATATTGAAAAAGCAAATTATTATTCAAACAAGAAAGATAATAAAACAGCAGAGGCATTTTTAAGGATAGCATTAGAGAAGACAGAAAAATGTGAACCTTTTACTCCCTCTAACTGGCCTTTTGGATGGCCAAGGGATAAAGAAAGTTTGAAATATTTGAAATATGGAACACCTGTTGTTTTTATTTATAAAATAATAGGTGACTTTTGTTTAGAAGCAGGATATATTAAAGAAAGTATAAAATATCTTGAAACTTATTTAAGTAAATGTTTAATACCGGATGCCGATTATTATATTCTTCTTGCTGGAATCTATGAAAAAGAAGGGATGTATACTCAGGCACTTAACCTTTATTATGAAATTTCAAAATTTATTGAAAATAAAAATTTCTGGGGAACAGAATATTCTATTGACTTTATAGAAAGGAAGATAAAAAATATAAACCTTTTATTCAAAAAAAATTTAGTTATTATTTTAAAGCCAATTTATATTGATATACCTTCGTTTATTCAGTCAGATTTTATAGATATTTTTAAAACAGAATTAAGTAATATAAAAAATCTTGTAATTATTCCACAAAATAATTTTTTAAAAGTTTTAAATGAACAGAAATTTGATGAAAATTCTTTAGACGATAATGAACTTGCTATAGTAGGTAAAATTTTGAATGTTGACTATGCTCTCAAACCTTCACTTGCTAAAATAGTAGATACATATGTTTTTAATGTAGATGTTTTTTCAATTAATAAGAAAAAATGGTTTGAACACTATGAATATAAAACAGATGATATGAGATATATTCCTAATATGGTTAAAAGATTTACTGTCAATTTTCAAGGATTAGACATTCCACCTTCATTATATTTACCCGAAACAAAATTTTTATGGAGTTATGAATTAGATGATTTAGTAAATGACCTTAAAACATCAAAAGATAAAAAAAATATTTTGATTGGCTGTGATTCTGGTTCTGTTTACTTATTTAATAATAAAGGTTCTTTATTAAGAAAATTAAATAGAGCGGAAAAGATTATAAGAGTTTCAATCTCACCCGAAGGAAATTATTTTTCATTTTTCACACTTGAAGGAATATTATATTTTGTATCAAAAAATGGGGAGATTTTGTGGACAAAGAAAACAGGTAATTTAGGAAGAGGAATAGGAATTTCAGAAGATGGTAAATTCATAGTTGCAGGTATTGATAAAAAACTTATATATATTGACCGATATGGAGAAATCTTTTGGGAAATAAATTTACCAGAAGTTATTTCTTTTGTTGACATAAAAGATGATGGTAGTTTAGTTTTTGTTGGTACTGAAGATGGAAAATTATATTGTTATAGAGATGATGGAAACTTGAAATGGCAAGTAAATGTTGATGGAAAAGTTATAGAGATTAAATCTGGAGAAAACTATATTTGTTCTGAAACATATAAAGGGATGATCTATTTATATAATCTTAATGGATATGAAATAAAAAAATTTAGAAGTGATGAAGAAGTTAATTTTAATATCTTTTCTTCTGAAATCTTTGATTTGATCTCTGGAAAAAAAGGGAATTTCCTTTTTTTCCTTTCATATGATAAAAAGAGTTTATGGAGATATTTACTGAAAGAGAGAGTGACATTTTTGTCGTCTCTTCCTGATGGTAAATTTATTATTTCTGCTGAGGGGAAAAATTTATTTGCTTTTTCAATAGTTTGGAAATGAAAATTTGTATTTATTAATGAAAATGTTCATATTTAGATTTGTTAGAAATAAAAAATAAAGGGAAAATTATATCACTTGTACAGCAAGGAATAATTACAGCAAGAATCATATAAATTAAAACTGCTCCTATTTGGTGAAGCCACTCAGTTAATCCGAAACTTATAAGATAAAATATTGAAGCAACTGCACTGATAAAAACATGAAGAGAATGGGAAAAAATAACTCCTTCTGATTTTTCAAGTGTTTCCGGTGCAACATATCCAATAAAAACACCTAAAAGTAAAAAAGGAATAATAATTTGTGGATGTTGAATAATACATATATGAAGTTTCATCTTTGCTCCAAGTAAAAATCCAGAAATATATGGCATAAAAATATCACTTATTCCACATATTCCAATAGAGCCAATAATTCCTATTATAAATGCTTTCAAAAATTTTTTTTCATGTTTCCAAAACATTGCAGTTGTTGCAAGAGCAGAAAAGAGTATATGAATTGGATGAAAAATATGAAATAATTCTTCAAAATATTTAAAAGAATCCTCTATCTCTAAGATTTCAACAAGGAAATTTAAAATTCCTGCAAAAACAAGTCCAATAGAAACAGATAGAACAGAAAAAGGAAGATGATGAGAGAGAGATAAACTAATATATTTAAACTTTCTCATTCATACCCCCTTTTTGCAATTTTGACATATTCCTTTTAAAAAAAGATGGTGTTCTTTAATATCAAATTCGGTTATTTCTTCTACTTGTTTTTTTAATTGTCCAAAATTACATATTTCAAAATCACTTATTTTATGACAAGAAGTACAGATAATATGATGGTGATGCTTTTTATTTGTTTTTTTACAAATCCCATAATAAAATCTATTTTCTTCTCCTTCAACTCTGGTTAAAATCCCTATTTTTTCAAATTGTTCAAGATTTCTATAAATGGTTGGAAGTCCTATCTTTTTAAATTTTTTTTTCATAAATTTCCATATTTCATAAGGTGTAAAATATTTATTGTTTTTCAGAAAATAACTAATTATAGCAAATCTTTTAGGTGTTATTTTCAGTCCATTTTCTTTTAATAATTTTTTATATTTTTCCATTTTAAATGAAAATCATTTTCATTTATAAATTATATTTTTGTATAAAAATTCTGTCAACAGTTTTTAAAAAACTTATAAAAGAACCTCTCCTGCGTGGGAAACAGGAGAGGTAAGGGGGGTGAAAGAAGGTTGGTAAATATATTATAATAAATAAATTAAAATTTTAAAATTAAAATTTTACCAAATTTTAAAAATCAGTATAAATAGGGATCTGAAAGTGGTTCTATTTTTATAATCTCTTCAGCAATTATTTTTACTTTATCATTTTCTATTTTTGCTTTCCCTCTAACTTTTACCCAATCATCATTTTTAAATTCTTCTTTTTCTTCTTCATATTCAATTTCAACTCCTAAGGGTGTAGCATCAGCGGCACAACAGGTTATTAGAAATCTGATTAACATAAATTTTCCTTCATTTTTGTAAACCATTCCTTCAACTATAACATCTTTTTCATCTATCTGGTCTGGTTTTGATTTTGATAGTCCAAGAAGTTGTTTAATTGTTAATTTTTTATATTTCCCTTCTGTTTCTATTTTTTCCTGTAAAGATTTTAAAATATCCTGGGTTAAAAATTCTGTCTGTATCCCTCTTTTTAATGCACTATATGTAGGTAAAGTAGTTGGTCTTGCGATGATAAATAAAATCAAAGGGAATAAAAATATACAAAAAGATAATATATCATAAATAGAAAATTCTGTAAATTTTTTCAATTTCTTTATTGTTGTTTTTAAAAGAGATAATAAAATCAAAATCCCAATCATAATGTATGGGAAATAAAATTTTTTCACAAATATTTTAAAATTCCCAGTTAAAGATATTGATAAGAAAAACAATATATAAAGAAAGATGGTCAAGAATCTGTAAAATTGTTTATTTTTAAAAATTTTCATAATTTCACCTCATTATGAAACTCCCAATAATTCCAACAATAAAAAGAGTTAAAAATACACTTATAAGTAACTTTTTTACAAATTTTCCTTTAAATGCAGAAAAATAAACAAATATCAAAGAAATACTCATCATAGGACCTGCTATCATAAATATAATTTTAGACATATCAGGTAAATAAGTAAATGTGTTTGCAACAAATGCATCTGCGTAAGAGCATAAAGATAAAATTATTGAAAGAATCTCCATCAATAAGATTGATAAAATTTTATTGTTGCTTATTGTTAAGAAGACTTCTCTTGGTGTAAAAGTTGAAAATAGCGAAGCAAAAGTTGCTCCAATAATTAAATATTTTCCCATGATTAAAAAATCACTTTCTGAATGGAGTAAGATTTTATCAATTTTTGAGAGATTTTCATAATGTTGATGTTCTTCTTCATATTCCTTTAAAATCTCATTTTTATCTTTAGGAGCAATTAAAATTCCAACAAATACACTGCATATAAAAGCAACAAAAAATCTACCCAAGACCATTTTTAAAGATGAAAAGGCAAGGTAGGTTGAAAATAAAGTAATTGGATTAATTATTGCTGTTGCAAGTAAATATGAAATACCTCCAGAAGTTGATATTCCCTTTTTTATTAATCTTCTTGAGACAGGAATTTCTCCACATGAGCAAACAGGAAATAAAAAACCAAGGAATGAACCAGTTATTGCAGAAGAAAGTTTGCCTTGAGGGAAGATTTTTTTAAACTTTTCTTCAGATATTAAAACTTCAATTGAACCAGAAATTAATGAACCAATTAAAATAAATGGGAAACCTTCAATTAAAATCGCAAGTAAAATTATTGTAAACACTTGTATTTTTGGATTTTTAATTATTTGATTTAATTGATAGAAAGAACCTGACTGCCATATATTTAAAATAATGAGAAAAAATATAACACCTAAAGAAGTCAATATTTTTTTTAAATTTTTTTCTTTTCTTCTTTCTTTTTTCATGTTCCATTTATTTTACTCTCTTCTATTTTTTTTTCAATTTCTGCTAATTTCTCTTCAAGTTCTTTAATTCTTTTTTTAAGTGCTTCTTTTTCGCCTCTTCTTCCCAGAATTGAAACTCTTAAACCAAGTCCTATACAAATAAGAGAAATTACCAGTCCCATTGGCTTTACTAAATTGTTGACAATTATAAATTTACTTCCAAAAAGCATTAAAAGACCATTTATCAAAATAATAGTTAACCATACTACCATATTCACCCCCTTGTTTTAAACAATTTTAAAAATTTATTACAAAAAAGTCAAAATTTTATACTTCAAAAAAAGTAAAATTTATGATAAACTTTCAGATAAACAGGAGGGAAGAATGGAATTGAAAAAGGATTGTAAGTATTCTCTACTTGTTCCTACAAGTATGGGTGTTAGAATTACACCTTTTAATATGCAGCCAGTTCATACAAGTAATCTTTATATAATGCAAGCAACAAGTGCAGAATCAAATGTAGCAAGTGTATCTTCTTATCTTGGATTATCAGTTAAAGTTTTAACTGCTTTTGTAAAAGGGAGTCCAGTTGCAAAATTTATAAAAGAAAATTTGAAAAGTAGAGGGATGGATATTGAAGCAAAAGAAGTCCCCCAAGGAGGTCCTTGGGGTTATAGGCATCAGTTTAATATTGCTGATACTGGCTATGGAGTTAGAGCACCAAGAGTTTGGAATGATAGAGCAGGTGAAGTTGGAAGGACTTTAAAACCAGAAGATTTTGACCTTGAAAGAATTTTTGGAAAGGAAGGAGTTTGTATAGTTCACATGTCAGGCCTTTTTGCAGCACTTTCTCCTGAAACTGGTAATTTCTGTCTTGAAATAGCAAAATTTGCAAAAAAATATGGGACAAAGATTTCTTTTGACTTAAATTATAGAGCATCTTTCTGGAAAAATCGTGAGGAAGAATTAAGAAAAATATTTACTGAAATTGCAAAAAATACAGATATACTTGTTGGAAATGAAGAGGACTTTCAATTGTGTCTTGGAATTGAAGGCCCTCAACCAGGTGGAAAAAATATAAAAGCACAGATAGATAATTTCAAGAATATGATAGAAAGAGCAAAAAAAGTATTTCCAAATGTTAGTGTATTTGCAACAACATTAAGAGAAGTAATAAGTGCACAAAACCATCTTTGGGGAGCAATTATGTCTGTTGAAGATAGATGGTATGTTATTGAACCAAGAGAAATTTTTGTTCTTGACAGGATTGGAGGAGGAGATGCATTTGTTGGTGGTCTTTTATATGGTATTTTAAAGGGTTGGGATGAAGAAAAATGGATACAGTTTGGATGGGCTTGTGGTGCTTATGTAGTAACACTTTTAACTGATTATGCTCAAATTCTTGATGAAGAAGAAATATGGAGTGTTTGGGAAGGAAATGTAAGAGTGAAAAGATAATCAAAAATACATATTTTCTGCAAGGAGATAGTCAAAATCTTTTTCTATTTCATTTATTTTTATATGTTTTACTTTTAAAGCAATCTCTTCAGCAATTTTTCTTTTTTCGTAACATAATAATACTTCTCTTGCTCCTTCAAGTGCACCATTTCCTATTTTTATAACTTTATTTTTATCAACTTCTGGAATTAAGCCTATTCTTATTGCACTTTCAACATTTATAAAATTTCCAAAACCACCTGCAATAAAGATTTTATCAATGTCTTTTATATCAACTGGATAAATTTTTGTAAGTAACTGCCAGGTTGTTTTAATTGCTGCTTTTGAAGTTATAAGTTGAAAGATATCTTGTTGATTTATTTTTATATCTCCTGTTATATAAAATTCTCCATTTTTAATACGTGCTTTTTTGTCAATTATTTTATTTTTCAACATTTCACTTAATAAATCAATTAAACCTGACCCACATATACCAATTGGGTATTTATTTTCAATTGTTGAGTAATAAACTTTTCCATTTAATATTTTTACTTCTTTTATCGCTCCTCCTATTCCTCCAACACCACAACTTATATTTACTCCTTCAAAGGCACCTCCTGCAGCAGCAGATGCTGCAAGAAGTTTATCTTTATTTCCTATAACTACTTCTCCATTTGTTCCAATATCTATAAGCATACATATTTTTTCTTCTTTATAAATTTCAGATGCAAGAATATCAGCAACAATATCAGCACCAATATGACCACCAATTAAAGGGAGACCATAAATTTCACCATTTTTATTTATCTTCAATCCAATCTCTTCATTTTTTTTAATAATACTTTCTGGATTTTTTGGTTCATAAGGGATTTTCCCAAGTGTTGAAATATCAATAAGTAAAAAGATGTTTCTCATTGTAGAATTCCCTGCGACCACAACTTGGTAAATTTTTTCAGATATTTCATTATTAAATTTTTCTATTTCTTCATTTATTAAATCAACAACTGATTTTTGTAACTCAAACAATTTTTTCTCTCTTTCTTTTTCATCCAGAAATTTCTTTTCTTTCTTATTAACCATTGTATATTCAATTCTTGAAATGACATCATTTCCATAAATAATCTGTGGATTGGTCTTTGCAACTGTTCCTATAATATCTCCATTTTCAAGATTTACAATGTCAAATACAATTGTTGTAGTTCCTATATCTATTGCAATTCCATAAATTCCTCCCCTATAAACATCTATCTCTTTTCCATTTTTGTATACTTTCTCACCATATTTTTTATAAGAAGGACATATTTCAACTTTTCTTTCCATTCCATATTTTAAAATCTCATATTCTCCAAATTCTTTTATATAAACAATAATATCTGAGGTATCTCTTATAATTCTTGCCTGACATGCCAATCTAAATCTTTCATCAAGATTAAAATTTTTTTCAACAGAGGTGAGGTGATTTAAATTTTCTTGTCCTTTTTCAATTCTTACTATACATTTTCCACATTTTCCAATTCCACCACATTCTGCATTTATTTTAATTTTCAATTTTTGAGCATAATCAAGAATTGTAAGTCCTGGATGTATCTCAATTCCATCTTTACCATTTTTAAATTGTGGGAAAAATATTTTACCCATTTTATATGAGGTCTGACTTTGCAAAAATTTTTAATAAATATCCACCTACTAATCTAATTGCTATTTCGTTTGGCAGTTCATTGACTCTTCTATTAAATGGTTCTGGTGTCACAGGTCCATCATATTTAATCTTTTTAAGTGTTTTTAAAAATTTAATTATATCAATTATTCCTGTCTCTCCTGGTAAAAATCTTTCATTATCAATTAATTGGTCTTTAGGTATATTTGGAGCATCATTCACATGCACATAAATTATATCTTCTCCTTTCAATTTTTCAATATCTTCAAATTTACCATCAGATGCATAAAGATGCCAACTATCAAGTAAAATTCCAATATTTTCCATTTTTAATTTCTTTATAAATTCAAGCAACTGCTCAAGATTACAGATAAATTCATATCTATGATTTGCTCTTACACTTTTTGTTCCTATAAATTCAAATCCAATTCTACAACCATATTTTTCTATAAGTTTACATATCTTTTGTGCTCTCTTTAAATGAAATTCAAAATTTTCTTTATATGGTAAGTTATCAGAAAAAGGAATAATCCATGTATATATCCTATAAGCAGAGATTTTTTTTGCAATTTTTAAATATTCTTCAAGTTTTTGCATATCTTCATTAAATTTATTTTCTTCTTCTCCAATGTTAAAAGGCAGGCACCATCCACCAATTTTCAAATCAAAACTATCAAATAAATTTTTTATTTTTTCAACTTTATTATTTTTTGAAAATTCAAAACATTCAATAATTGAAATATCCATTCCTTCAAAATTTCCTAATTTTGCAAGTCGCAATTGTTCCAAAAAAGTTGTTTTTATATTAATTGCTTCTGGCGAGAGATTCCTAAACATTTTATTTTTCCTCTTTTATTACAATTTCTGGATTTTTCATTAAACCAACTGGAACTATTTGATATTCATCTGTCCATTCTTTTCCTTCTGAAACAAATTGACCTGGTCCTGTCCATACTGGCCACTTTTCATAATAATGTAAAGGTCCATGAGAGTTTCTTCTATGTCCTAAAATTTCTATTATCAGATTCAATTTTTCCTTGTCCATTATAAAATCAGTTATATCAATTTCATAAGGAGGCCAGGCAATTAATCCAACTCCTTCCCCATCAATTAAAACTCTTACACCAACCCCTCTAAATTCAGGAATTTTTAAAAATACTCTTTGATTTTCTTTGAACTCAATCTTTTCAAGTTGAAATAAGTATCCAAGATTCCCTGAATAAAATGGCAAATTTTGAACTGTCCAATCACCTATTTTTAAACTTTCAGGTAAAGATGTAATTATCAAATTTTTCTCTTCTATTTTTACTCCAAAGTTTCCAAGTAGATAAATAATTTCAAGTCCAGGGTGATTTTCATTATAATTTGTTTCAAGTAATATTTCATTTTTACCAATTTTAAATAATGATGCTTCAAAACTAATTACTTCAAGTGACTTATCAACCCACCATCCATCTTTCATATCAGAAGATATCTTGAATCCATTAATAAAAATATTATAAAGTTCTGGTTTCTCAATGGCAATTGATATTTTACTGCTTGGTATTTTTTCAACATAAAATTCATATTTTAAATTCACTTCTACACTTTTTAGTTTTTTCTTAATTTTTCTTGCCCATGGCTGAACCATTGCTCCAGTTCTTTCAGAAATTTTTAAATATTTTCTAACTTCTCTATCAACTTTTAATATTTCCTTTTTTTCCTGCCAGTTTCCTTCACCAATTTTAAAATAAGGCATATCAAGGACAAGAACATTTGGCTCATTTAAAATAAAATCAATTTTTTCATTTTTTATTTCTTCTTTCTTTATTTCAAAATATTTTTTCAGTTCAGGTATATCAATATTTATCTTTTTCTTTGGAATAATATATAAATG
>JAMWCJ010000004.1 GCA_023818645.1 Candidatus Omnitrophota bacterium
TTGAAAGAGGTATTGAAATTGAAAAAGAGGGTGCTGATATAATTGACATTGGTGGACAATCTACAAGACCTGGAAGCAAAATTATAAGCGAAATGGAAGAAATTGAGAGAGTAATTCCTGTTATAAAGATCTTAAGTAAAGAATTGAAAATACCAGTATCGTGTGATACTTTTAGAAGGAAGGTTGCAGAAAAAGCGATTGAAAATGGTGCAAAAATTATTAATGATATCTCTGCTTTCTCTCTTGATAAAGATTTATTAAATGTTATAAAAGAGTCAAGTTGCGGATATGTCTTAATGCATATGAAAGGAACTCCAGAAAATATGCAAATAAATCCTTATTATGAAGATACAATACAAGAAATAAGTATATTTTTTGAGGAGAAATTAGAAATTTTAGAAAAAAATAAGATTGACCTTGAAAGAGTTGTTATTGATCCAGGAATTGGGTTTGGGAAAAGAGTTTGTGATAATATTGAAATACTTAAAAATCTTGATAGATTTAAAAAATTTAACAGACCAATTTTAATTGGAACAAGCAGAAAATCTTTTATAGGTAAATTGTTGAATCTTGAACCTGAACAACGCCTTGAACCAACAATAGCAACAAATGTTTATGCATATTTAAAAGGAGCAAATATTTTTAGAGTTCATGATGTAAAAGAAGTTAAAAAAGCGATTGAAATAATTTATTTAATTGAAAATGAGAATACTGTGCATTGACATTGGTGATAAAAATATAGGAGTAGCAATTAGTGATGAAGAAAATTTAATAGCAAGAGGACTTGGAACAATTAAATTGAAAGAAGATTTTATTGATAAAATAAAGGAGATAATTAAAAAGTATAATGTTGGAAAGATTGTATATGGATTACCACTTAAAATGGATGGTTCATTCTGTGTTCAAACAGAAAAAACAATGGCATTTGTTTCTAAATTAAAACAAGAGATTAAAAATATTGAGTTTATACCATTTGACGAAAGATTTACAACCAAGATTGCAGAAAGATTTTTAATTTCAGTTGATTTTAGTAGAAAAAAAAGAAAAAAGTATATTGATAAACTTTCAGCACAGATTATTCTTCAAAACTATCTTGACTCATTAAATATAAAAACAAGTCAGGAGGATATTGAGTGGTAAAGCCATCTACTCTCTTTAATAAAATATTATTTTCCACTTTAATTTTAAAAATTTTTTTTTCTTTCTTTTTCCCTTTAACAGGAGATGAAGCATATTTTATAACAACAGGACAAAAATTTTACTTGGGATATTATGAACATCCTCCTATGATATGGTGGCTTATTTATCTTTTTTCTTTTTTTGGGAGAAAAATTCACCATTTCTTTTTTTATAGATTAATTTCTGTTTTTGCAACTACATTGGTTGCTTTTTTAATTTTTAAATTGCTTGAAAAAATAGATAAAGAAAAGAGTTTTTTAGTTTCTTCTTTATTTTTGTTATCTCCAATTCACATCTTTGGCATTTTAATCACAAATGACACACCTTTATTTCTTTTTACTTTTTTATCAGGAATATTTTTTTATAGAGGGATTAAGAGAGATAAGAAGATCGACTTTATTACTTCAGGTATATTTTTTGGGTTATCCTTCTTGAGCAAATATTTTTCTGTTTTATACTTACTTTCAATTTTTATCTACATTATTTATAGAAGAGAAAAAAAATTGTGGAGGAATTTTGTCTTATTTCTTATCGCCTCTTTCCCTTTTGTCTTTATAAACCTATACTGGAATTACACTCACTGCTGGATAAATATAATTTTTAATCTTGTTCATAGAAAAAAAAACCAGTTCCTTCATATTAAAAACATAAGTTTATTTTGGCTTTCTCTTCTTTTTCTTCTAACTCCTTACCCCTTCTATCTTTTCTTAAAAGAGAAGTTCTTTTTCAAATTCAGGAATGAATACGATCTTTTCTATTTTATGTTTGTTCTACCAACAATCTTTTTATTTCTTATTTCACTTATCAGGATTGTTGGACTTCACTGGTTCATTTCTTTCATTCCATTTTACTTTTTTTTATTAATATCTCTTGAAAAAGAAAAAATTATCAAGTCAATAAAAACTGCTTTTTATTTCAATGGTTTTATTACAACCATAATAATTTTACTTCTTATAATTCCAGTAGGAAAGTTTAAGGACCATCCAAAATATTCAGAAATATTAATGTTTAAAAATCCAGATTCCCTGTGTTCCTATTTAAAAGATTTTAAAGATAGATATATTTTTGCAACACCAAATTATACATATACAGCAATTATGACTTATCATTGTAAAATTAATTTTATTGTTTTTGCTGACTTAGGACACAGTGGAAGAGAGTATGACATTTCTTTTGATTTTAAGGAAATAGATGGAAGAGATATTTTAATTTTCACACTTGAAAATATTTCTCCAGAAGATTACATCCAATTCTTTGAAGAAATTAAAAAAGAAAAGATTATAGTTAAAGGAGCCAACTATTATTTACTTTTATGTAAAAAATTCAATTATGAGAACTATAAAAATATAATTTTAAAAAAGACATATGAAAAATTTTATAAGGTACCAGAATTTTTGCCAAGAAAAGGTGATTTTTTTAAAGAAAAATATAACCTCCTTCCAGATTAAGTAATTGAAATGGCACTTTTTTTAACTGCTTTTGCTACAACTTTTGCTACATTTTTATCAAGAGCAGAGGGTATTATATAAGATGGAGAAAGTTCGGTCTCTGGAATATATTTTGCTATTGCTAAACTTGCCGATATTTTCATTTTTTCAGTTATTTTCTTTGCTTTTGCATCAAATGTTCCTCTAAAAATTCCAGGGAAAGCAAGAAGATTATTTATCTGATTTGGAAAATCACTTCTTCCTGTTGCAACTACATAAGCACCTGCCTTTTTTGCTCTATCTGGCATTATTTCAGGAATAGGATTGCTCATTGCAAAAACGATTGAAAATTTATTCATACTTTTTATCATTTGTTCTGTAACAAGATTTGGACCAGATACACCTATAAAAACATCTGCTTCTTTCATGGCATCTTTTAAAGTCCCTTTTTTTGATTCTACCCACAAGTATTTTATTATTTCTTCTTTTGCAAAATTCATATTTTCTTTTCTCCCCTTATAAATCATCCCTTCTCTATCGCATAATAAAATTTTCCTTGCACCTGCCCTGTATAACATTTTAGTAATTGCTATTCCTGCTGCTCCAGCTCCATTTATTACAATCTTTACTTCTTCAATTTTTTTATTTACAAGTTTTAATGCATTTATTAAACCAGCAAGCACAACAATTGCTGTTCCATCCTGGTCATCATGAAAAACAGGAATATCTAAATCTTCATTTAATCTTTGTTCTATTGTAAAACATCTTGGAGCAGAAATATCTTCAAGATTTATTCCACCAAAAGTAGGTGATATTTTTTTAATAATATCAATTATTTCTTCTACTTTTTGTGTTTCAAGACATATAGGTATTGCATCAACTCCACCAAATTCTTTAAATAAAATTGCTTTCCCTTCCATAACAGGAAGTGCTGCATATGGGCCAATATTGCCAAGTCCTAAAACAGCACTTCCATCTGTTACGATAGCAACAGTATTCCTTTTCCATGTATAATCATAGACCTTTTCTTTATTTTCTTTTATTTTAAGACATGGGATAGCAACTCCTGGTGTATAGGCAAGGGATAAATTTTTTCTTGTTTTTAAAGGAACTTTTGTCTTTATTTCAAGTTTACCTTTCAACTTTTTATGTAATTTCAGTGCTTCTTTTGATAAGTTTTTCATTTAAATATAGAATTTTTAACTATAAATCCAGCAAAAACAATTGAAACTATAGATATTAATTTTATCAATATATTTAAAGAAGGACCTGCAGTATCTTTAAATGGATCACCAACAGTATCACCTGTAATAGATGCTTTATGTACATCTGTCCCCTTGCCTCCAAAATTACCTTTTTCTATATATTTTTTTGCATTATCCCATGCTGCACCAGAATTTGCCATCATTATAGCAACTGCAAATCCAGTTGTTAGTGCACCTACAAGAAGACCAACAACTCCATCAACTCCAAGTAAAATACCAACAACAATAGGCAAAAGGACTGTTAAAATTGAAGGTAAAAGCATCTCTTTCTGTGCTGATTTTGTACATATATCAACTGCTTTTGCATAGTCAGGTTTTGCCTTCCCTTCAAGAAGTCCAACTATTTCTTTGAATTGTCTTCTTACTTCCTGAACTATCTGCTGTGCCGCCCGACCAACTGCTTTTAGAGCCATTGAACAAAAGAAAAAGGGATACATCGCTCCTATAAAAACACCACATAAAACTCTAAAATTCATAATTGATAAGTCAAGCCTTCCACCAAGAAGAAGGATCTGTTCTTTATAGGCAGCGATTAATGCAAGTGCTGTTAAAGCAGCAGAACCAATAGCAAATCCTTTCCCTGTTGCAGCAGTAGTATTCCCAAGAGCATCAAGCGCATCTGTTCTCTGTCTTACGAAAGATGGTTGATGTGTCATTTCAGCATTTCCGCCAGCATTGTCTGCAACTGGCCCATAAGCATCTGTTGCAAGAGTAATTCCAAGGGTGCTTAAAAGACCTACTCCAGCAAGTCCAATACCATATAGTCCGAGAGAAGGATTATAAAGACCTCCTCCGAAAACATAAGCACATATAGTAGCAATAACGACTGTTAAAACAGGAGCAACTGTTGAAAACATCCCTGTAGAAATACCCTCTATAATTACAGTTGCATGGCCTGTTAAAGCACTTTTTGCTATACCTTTTGTAGGTGGATATGTATCTGAAGTAAAAAATTCTGTAAAAAATCCAATTATAACTCCTGCAATAATTCCACTTAAAATTGAAATATAAAGTCCTTTATATTTATAACCAAGAAGATATAAAACAGCAGGATATGAGAATATAACAACAAGAATTGATGCAAAATAAATCCCTCTTCTTAAAGCCCTTAATAAATTTGCTTGACTTGCCTCTTCTTTTGCTCTTACAAGAAAAGAACCTATTATTGATGAAATAACTCCAATAGTTGCTATTAACATTGGAAGAGAAACTCCTTTAAGACCAAGACCAGCAGCATAAGCAAGTGCCATAGTTGCTATTATTGCATCTGTATATGACTCATAAAGGTCTGCTCCCATTCCAGCAACATCTCCTACATTATCTCCAACATTATCTGCAATAACTGCTGGATTTCTTGGGTCATCCTCAGGAATACCTGCTTCTACTTTCCCCACAAGGTCTGCACCAACATCTGCTCCTTTTGTATAAATACCACCACCAACTCTTGCAAAAAGTGCCTGTGCACTTGCTCCCATACCAAAACATATCATTGTAGATGTTATATATCTTAATCTTTCTTCTATATCATACCCTCTATTTTTATAAAACCAAGTCAGGAGATTATACCAAATACTTATATCTAAAAGTGCAAGCCCAACAACAACAAGTCCCATCACAAGTCCAGCAGAAAAAGCAATTCTTAAAGCACTATTTAAAGATGTTTTAGCAGCAAAAGCAGTTCTTGCACTTGACCTTGTTGCAATAGTCATTCCAATATAACCACTTAATGCAGAGAAAAACCCACCTGTTAAAAAAGCAAATGGAACAAAGATTGGTAAATAATTTAAAATTGAAAGCAATAATAAAATTACAAAAACAACACTAAAAAATGCTCCAACTCCTTTATATTGTCTTTTAAGATATGCTCTTGCTCCTGTCCTAACTGCCTCTGCAACCTCAATCATTTCAGGAGTTCCCTCTTGTTTTTTTAATATAAATCTTGCAAGATAAAGTGTATAACCTAAAGCAAAAACAGAACCTATTATTGTAATCAATTGTGAATAATCCATCTTTCCTCCTTTCTCTATATCAAGTGAATTAGTTTAAAACTTCTATGCCTGTTTTGTCAATTAAGTTTAATTTTTAATTTAGATTTTGTCAATGATAAAATAAAATTATGAGGAGAAAAAAGGTTATTGTTGGGCTATCTGGTGGAGTTGATTCTTCTGTAAGTGCTTTATTGTTAAAAGAAAAGGGATATGATGTTTATGGTGTATTTATGAAGATATTTGATGAAAAAAATGAGGAACTTGGAAAAAAGAAAAGTGCTTGTTATGGTCCGGAAAAAAAGGACTTAGAAGATGCAAAAAAAGTTTGTAAAATCCTAAATATACCACTTTATGTAGTTGATTTAAAAAAAGAATATAATGAAATTGTTTTAAAATATTTTGTAAAAGAATATATTGAAGGGAGAACTCCTAATCCTTGTGTGATTTGTAATAGATTTATAAAATTTGATATTTTATTGAAAAAAGTCCTATCAGTTGGAATAAATTTTGATTTTTTTGCTACTGGTCATTATGCAAGAGTAGAATATGATGAAAAAAGAAAAAGATATATCCTGAAAAAAGGAATTGATGAAAAAAAGGACCAGAGTTATTTTCTATTTTTGTTAACACAAGAACAATTATCAAAAATAATTTTCCCTCTTGGTAACTATACAAAAAAACAGGTTAGAGAATTAGCAAAAAAGTATAATTTACATTTATCTGATAAAGAAGAAAGCCAAGATTTTGTTTGTGGGGACAGGTCTTTCTTTTTTAAAAATAGGGATAAGGAAGGATTTATAGTTGATAAATATGGCCATATTCTTGGAAGACATAAAGGAATTGTTTACTATACTATTGGACAGAGAAAAGGACTTGGGATTGCAAAAGGGAAAAAATTGTATGTAATTGGTATAGATGAGAAAGAAAATAAAATAATAGTTGGGGAAGAAAAGGATTTATATAAAAAATACCTGATAGCAGAAAATCTAAATTATGTCTCAATTGAAAAACTTGAAAATGAAAAAAGAGTAGAGGCAAAAATAAGATACAAGCACATTCCAGCAAAATGTATTATAAAACCAATAGATGAAAAGAAAGTAGAGGTTATTTTTGAACAAGAACAAAGGGCTCCTACCCCTGGACAGGCAATTGTTTTTTATGAAAACCAGGAGGTTGTCGGAGGCGGTTTTATAACTCAAACTTACTAAAAATTTTACAAACTTTATTTTTTATGATATAAAATCAATGGAGGTAAAAATGGGTTTATGGATAATTAGAGGTTTTTTCTTTATTTTGTGTGTATTAGCAGGTTTTTACTCCTTACCAGATAAAAAAATGCTTGGTGTTTTAATTGGTTGTTTTGGTTCTTTTATAGTAATTGGAATAGAGATATTGATAGGAAAAATCCCGTGGAAAAAATTAATTCTTGCAGTTGGTGGTCTTATAGTTGGTCTTATAACAGCAATTCTCCTTGCTAATTTTTTTCTTTTAATACCACTTGAAAATGAAAGGATAGAAAATTTAATTAGATTTTCTTTTTATTTTGTTTTCTTATATCTTGGAATAATGGTAGGAATAAAGGGTTTTGAAGAACTAGGTTTCATTTTACCTTTTTTAGGAGGGATAAAAGAAGGAGAAAAGTTTTTAGTTGTAGATACAAGTATTTTAATTGATGGCAGGGTATATGAACTTATGAAAAGTGGATTTATTGATTATACACTTATTATTCCTCAATTTATAATTAAAGAACTTCAAGGACTTGCTGATGCTTCAAGTGATATAAAAAGACAGAGAGGAAGAAGAGGACTTGAGGTATTAAACAAATTGAGGGAAGATAATGAAATAAAAGTAAAAGTTTATAATATTGATTATAATGATGTAGAAGCAGTTGATACAAAACTTGTAAAACTTGCATCTCAATTGAATGCTGCAATTTTGACAAATGATTTTAACCTCACTAAAGTAGCAGAAGTTCAAAATATTAAAGTTTTAAACCTTAATACTTTAACCAATTTAATGCGTCCAAGATTAATGAGCGGAGAAGAAATTTCTCTGAAAATAATAAAAGAGGGGAAAGAAGCGGGTCAAGGAGTGGGATATCTTGAAGATGGGACAATGGTAGTTGTTGAAAATGCTTCAAAATATATAGGAAAAGTCGTTGATATAGTTATAGATAGTGCTATTCAAACACCTACTGGAAGAATTATTTTTGCGAAATTGAAATGATTTTCACTATTCTTGTTGGTGCTGGAAAAGGAAAAAGATTAAATTGTTCAATACCAAAATCATTCGTTGAAATTGGAGACAAAAAATTATTCTTATATTCTGTTGAAAAATTTTATAAATTTTCAGATAAAATATTTCTTACAGTACCTAAAGGATATGTTAATGAATGTAAAAAAATAACAAAAAAAAAATTCCCTGACCTTATCGTAGTAAAAGGTGGAAAAAGAAGACAGGATAGTGTATTTAGTTGTTTAAAAAATATTTATAACAAAGAGGGAATAGTTTTAATTCATGATGTTGCAAGACCGTTTGTAAGCGAAGATTTGATCAAAAAAATTATTGAAGGGACAAAGAAATATGGTGCATGTATTCCTGTCTTAAAAATTATTGATACTGTGAAAGAAGTAGAAAAAAATTTTGTTAAAATGACTCTTAATAGGGAAAAACTTTTTATCGTCCAAACACCACAGGGATTTAAATTAGAACTTATAAAAAAAGCATATTCAAATGTTAAAAAGATAACTGGAAGTGATGATTCTTTTTTTCTTGAAAAAATAGGGTATAATAAAATTTATTGCGAAGAAGGAGAAATAACAAATTTTAAAATAACTTATCCTATTGATTTAATTTTTGCTGAATTTTTATTAAAAAAATGGGCAAAGGAATAACTTATCCTTTAGGTTTTTATGCGAGCGGAATAAATTGTGGAATAAAAGAAAGTAAAAATGATTTATCTTTAATTTATTCAAAATCACCCTGTATTTGTTCAGGAACTTTTACAACAAATCAATTTAAATCATATAGTGTTTTATGGAGTATGAAAAATATAAAGAATAAGATTAGGGGAATTCTGATAAATAGTGGAAATGCAAACACTTGTAATGGAAAAGAAAATTGGAAATTAACACAAAAAATAATGGAAGAAATTGCTAAAAAATTAAAAATTGAAAAAAAAACTATTCTTTTTGCTTCAACAGGGATAATAGGAGTTCCACTACCTTATGAAAAAATTAAAAATGGACTTGACAAACTTATTGAAAAACTTTCAGAAGATGGAAATTTAGAGGCAGCAAAAGGAATAATGACAACAGACACCTTCCCAAAAGAATATGAAATAAAAACAAATATCCAAGGAAGAAAAAAAGAGGTTTATATAGGTGGTATGGCAAAAGGGGCAGGAATGATAAACCCTTCTATGGCAACAATGTTATGTTTCATCACAACAGATGCTGTAATAGATAAAAATGCACTTGATCTTGCTTTGAAAAATGCTGTTGAAGATTCATTTAATATGATTACAGTTGACAATGACACAAGTACAAATGATACTGTAATAATTCTTGCAAATGGTCTTGCAAGGAATAAAACGATACATATTGGGAATCCAGAATTTATTGAATTTTCAAATGCTTTAAAGACACTCTGTATTGAACTTGCAAAAAAAATTGTAATGGATGGTGAAGGAGCAAGTAAAATTATTGAAGTTATTGTAAATGGTGGATGGTGTAAAAAAGATGTAAGAAAAGTAGCAAAAAGAGTTAGTGGTTCTATGCTTGTCAAAACAGCGATTAGTGGTGGAGACCCAAATTGGGGAAGAATAATTGCTGCTATTGGTTCAACAAATGCAAGAATGGATATAAAAAATATTGAAATTAAAATATGTGGGATTAAGGTCTTTGAAGGTGAACCAGTAAAATTTGATAGGGAATTATTAAGAGAATTGATGAAAAAAAAAGAAATAAAAATTGAAATTGATTTAAAAAGAGGGATTTTTACCGCAACTTCATGGGGATGCGACTTGACAGAAGAGTATGTAAAAATTAATAAGGAATACTCATGATAAGTAAGGTTAAAAAATTCACCTGCTTTTTTCTTGGTGAAGAAGAACTTTTACTGAAAAAATTACAGAAATTGGGTATTGCTGAAATAGAAGATATATCTTTTGAAGGATTTAGACAAAGAAAAATATCAAAGGACGAAATAGAAGATAAGATAAAGAAACTTGAATTTTTGAAAGATATATTAAGTGAAACTGGAGAAAAACAAGAGGGTGATAAAATAATTGTAGATGAAAATGAAGAAAATAAAATCCTTGAATCCTTTCCATTTGAAAATCTTTACAATAAAAATTTAAAACTTTATCAAGAGATAGAGAGAAGGAAAAGAGTTATTCAAAAAATAGAAAAATTAAAGGAAGAGAGTTCCCCTTTTTTAAATACAGAATTAATTTTCTATGAAGTTTTTACTCTTTCCAATTTTTCATTTTTTGTTTTCTCTCTGCCACAAAAAATAAGATTAGAAAGTATTTCTGAAGATTTATATATTGAAAAGATTGGTGAATTTAAAAAAGATTTTTTATATATTCTATTGGTTAGAAAAGACAAGAGAAAAATTGCTGAAAATTTCTTAAATGAAATAGGTGGAAAAATCTTATATGTGAGGAAATGGAATAAAAAAATAAAAGAAATTTTTGAAAAACTTGAAAATACCAAATTGAAAAATGAACAGATGATTCAGGAAATAAAAAAGAAATTATTGGAAATAAGAGAATACAAAAAAGAAATTTTTATATCTTATGACTACTATAAAAATCTTTATGAATTTTTTTGTACACAGGAAAAACTTGGTGTTTCAAAATTTATTAAAGGGATTAGAGGGTGGGTTAGTGAAAAAAATATAGATATTCTAAAAAAAACAATAACTCAAATTTTACCAGAAAGTTACATAGTTATTGAAGATCCTGAAGAAGGAGATGATGTCCCTATAATACTTGAAAATAACAGATTTATTGAACCATTTGAAGTTGTTACTGATTTATATGGAAGACCAGTTTATAAAAATATTGATCCAACAGGACCTTTATCTATATTTTTTGCAATCTCTTTTGGATTTTGTTTAACCGATGCAGGATATGGAATTTTACTTATCTTAATATCACTGATTTTAATGAGAAAATTTAGATTTTTACCAAATTTTATTAAATTTTTAAAACTACTCTTTATATGTGGTATTTCAACTTTGATAATAGGCACTTTAACAGGAGGATGGTTTGGTGATATAATATATCAACTACCAGAAAATTTTAAACTTATTAAATTTCTGAAAAAAATTGTACTTTTAAATCCTCTTGAAAGTGGTAATAAATCAATTATTTTTCTTTTAATTACACTTGTGATTGGTTATATTCAAATTATATGGGGACTTATTTTAAATCTTTACAATAATATAAAAAGATATCCTTTAAAGTTTTGTGGTGAGTCAATCTCTCTTCTTTTAATTCAAATACTTGTTGCCATTATTTTTATAGGATATTTGAAAATGAAAATATTATTTAAGGGTGCCTTTTATTTTTTAATACTATGTTTTATTTATTTAATGTATGAAAAAGCAAAATCACAGAAAGAATTTATGCTAAAAGGTTTCTATGCAATTTATGGTGCTTATAGTGTAATTGCAGGGAATTTACTTGGAGATGTATTAAGTTATAGCCGTCTTTTCGGTCTTGGATTAACAACTTCTGTCCTTGGACTTGTAATCAACCAAATGGTTTCAATGCTTAAAAATATCCCTTATATTGGAATTTTTATTGCATCTTTAATTTTTATTATTGGGCATATAGGAAATCTTATAATAAATTTACTTGGAAGTTATGTTCATACAAGCAGATTACAATACCTTGAATTTTTTACAAAATTTTTTGAAGGGGGTGGGAGAGTTTTCAGACCATTTAAAGAAGTCAGAAATTATACTTTATTGAAGGCACAAAAGGAAAATTGATTTTTTTATTGTTTATGATATAATTTTTAGAAAAGGAGGGATTATGATAGGAGAAAGAATGTCAGTTTTAAATGAATTAATTAGTAAGTTTTGGTTTTCGCTCTCAAAAGTAATAGGTGCATTATTGATATTTTTAATTGGTTGGCTTATTGCTAAGTTTTTGAAACTATTGATAATAAAGTTTTTTAGATATATAAAGGTTGATAAACTTTCTGAGGATTCAGGACTTAAGGAATTGCTTGATAAGGGAAATATTACAATGGAAGTTTCACAATTACTTGGGATTGGGGTTTACTGGTTATTAATGCTTGCTGTGGTTTTTCTTGCCATTAATTTTGCGGGAATACAGATACCACCAACTATAATAGATAAAATTCTCGGTTTTATTCCAAAATTTATACTTGGGCTTCTGATATTCATTTTCTCCATTTTCCTCGGAAGTTTCTTTGAAGGAATAGTAAGGACATCTGCAGGAAATGCAGGAATTGAAAAAGCATCTTTTTTAGGGAAATTAACCAAAATAGCTATTATAGTTTTTGGAACAGTTTTGGCTTTACAGGAAATCGGAATTGCTTCTGATTTTATTGGTGATATTTTTATTATTATTCTTGCTTCATTCTGTTTTGGAATTGCTCTTGCTTTTGCTCTTGGTACAAAAGATATTATTAAAGAAAAGGTTGAAGAATTTTTAAAGAAGAAATAAATATAAGGGCGCGTAGCTCAAGGGCAGAGCACCGTGCTGATAACGCGGGGGTTGATGGTTCGATTCCGTCCGCGCCCATTTTAACTTTCTAAATAAGGGAGGAAGGATGGAGAAGATAATTTTTTCGGCTGAGATAAGAGAAAAAACCGGTAAAGGAGCAGCAAGAAAATTAAGAAGTAAAGGTTATATCCCTGGTATTCTATATGGACCGGATACAGAACCTATTCTTTTAAAACTTGAAAAAAAAACAAGTGAAAAAATAATTTCACATTTAACATCTCATAACATTATGGCTGAAATGAAACTTAAAAAAAATGGTGATGAACAAATAATTCAGGTTATTTTAAAAGATATTCAGATAGATCCTATAAAAGATGAAATAATTCATCTTGACTTTTATAAATTAAGTTCAGAAAGACCAGTCATTATGGAAATCCCTATCTTTATAAAAGGAAAATCTATTGGAGAAGAAAAAGGTGGAATATTGGAACATGAATTAAGAGAAATAAAAGTTGAAGGGCTTCCAAGAAATATTCCAGAAAAGATAGAAATTGACATAAAGGACCTTGATTTTGGACATGCAATTTTAGTTAAAGATATAAAAGTATCTGAGGGAGTTAAGATACTTGAAGATGAGAAAAAAGTAGTTGTTACTGTTTTAAAACCGAAGGAAGAAGTAGAGGAAGTAAAAGT
This sequence comes from Candidatus Omnitrophota bacterium, assembly GCA_023818645.1. Classification (GTDB taxonomy): domain Bacteria; phylum Ratteibacteria; class UBA8468; order B48-G9; family JAFGKM01; genus JAMWDI01. The sequence goes on from JAMWCJ010000004.1 coordinate 13,259, forward strand.
TGAAGAAATACAGGAAGAGCCAAAAGTAATTTCACAGGAAAAAGTTGAAGAAAGAAGAAAAGAAAAAGAAGAAAAAGAAAGTTAACTATGATTTTTGTAGGACTTGGTAATCCTGGAAGAAAATATCAAAAAACAAGACATAATGTTGGCTTTAAAGTTATTGAAAGATTAAAAAAAAATGGTAAGATTATTCAAGTTTACAGAAAGAAATTTTTTAATGGATGGATTTTGGAAATTGAAGGGAAAGAAATAATAATTGTAAAACCAAAAACATATATGAATGAAAGTGGAAAAGGAGTGAGAGTTGCTCTTGAATTCTTCAATAAAAAAATTGAAGATTTGTTTGTGATCCATGACGAACTTGGAATAGAACTTGGGAAAATAAAAATAACAAAAGATAAAGGACATGGAGGCCATAAAGGAATACTATCAGTAATTGAGAATTTACAGAATAATAACTTTGTTAGAATAAGAATAGGCATAAAAGGACAAAATATTAAAAAAAGTTTTATAGAATATGTCCTATCTCCATTCCTACCCGAAGAACAGGAAATTATAGAAAAATCAATAGAAAAAAGTGTAAATGCAATAAAAGAAATATTAAAAAGTAATTTAGAAAAGGCAATGAGTTTATATAATAATTAAAAAAGGGGGTTATATGTTAAATGACCTTGAAATTGCTCAGAAAGCAAAAATAAAGCATATAAAAGAGATTGCCGAAAAAGCAGGAATTGAAGAAGAATATCTTGAATTATATGGAAATTATAAAGCAAAGGTTTCTCTTGATATTCTTAAGAAACTTGAAGATAGAAAAAATGGTAAATATATTGATGTAACAGCAATAACTCCAACTCCCTTAGGCGAAGGGAAAACAGTAACAACAATAGGACTCTCTCAAGCAATTGGTAAACTTGGCAAAAAAGTATTTACCTGTATAAGACAACCATCGCTTGGACCTGTTTTTGGTATTAAGGGCGGGGCTGCTGGCGGAGGATATTCTCAAGTTATTCCAATGGAAGATTTTAACTTACATTTAACAGGAGATGTTCATGCAGTTGGGATTGCTCATAATTTACTTGCTGCTTTTGTTGATAATTCAGTTTATAAAGGGAACCTTTTAAATATAGATCCGCAAACAATTATCTGGCCAAGAGTTGTTGATGTTTCAGATAGGTTTTTAAGGCATATAATAATTGGACTTGGTGGTAAAGAAAATGGTTTCCCAAGAGAGACAGGATTTGATATAACAGTTGCTTCAGAAGTAATGGCAATTCTTGCTTTAACAAAAGGGATTTTTGATTTAAGGAAGAGATTATCAAAAATTATAGTTGCTCAAACTTATGACAAAAAGCCTATAACAGCAGAAGATGTAAAAGCAGCAGGAGCAATGACAGTTTTATTGAAAGATGCAATAAAACCTAATTTACTTCAAACACTTGAGCATACACCTGTTTTTGTCCACGCAGGTCCTTTTGCAAATATTGCCCATGGAAATAGTTCAATAATCGCTGACCTTATCGCGATTAAACTTGCTGAATATGTTGTAACTGAAAGTGGATTTGGTGCTGATTGTGGAATGGAGAAATTTATGAATATTAAATGTAGATATAGTGGACTTAAACCTGATTGTGTTGTAATTGTCTGTTCAATAAGAGCACTTAAAGCACATAGTGGTAAATTTAAAGTTGTTCCAGGCAAACCACTTGATAAAGGACTTATTGAAGAAAACATATCTGCAATTGAACAAGGAGCAAGTAATCTAAAAAAACAAATAGAAAATGCTAAAATTTTTGGAATCCCTGTTGTTGTTGCTATAAATAAATTTAATACAGATACAGAAAAAGAAATAGAAAAGACAAAAGAACTTGCTATTGAATTTGGAGCAGATGATGTTGCAGTAAGTGAAGTATGGGAAAAAGGTGGAGAAGGAGGGCTTGAACTTGCTGAAAAAGTTATTAAAGCATGTGAAAAAGAAAAAAACTTTGAGTTTTTATATCCTCTTGAATGGCCTATAAAGAAGAAAATAGAAACAATTGCAACAAAAATTTATGGAGCAGAAAAGGTTGAATATTCTCCTTTAGCAGAGGAAAAAATAAAACTTTATACAAAATGGGGTTTTGAAAATTTACCAATATGTATGGCAAAAACACATCTTTCTTTATCTCATGACCCAAATCTAAAAGGTGCGCCAAAAGGATTCACTTTACCAATCAGAGATATTAGAATTTCTGCAGGTGCTGGATTTTTGTATCCTTTGTGTGGAGAAATGAGAACAATGCCAGGGCTTCCAAGTAAACCTGCAGGAACAAAAGTAGATATAGATGAGGAAGGGAAAGTTGTTGGTTTATTCTAAAAATGTTAAAAATTGAAAATATAAGTGTTAAAGGTGGAAATAGTTTAATATTAAAAGACATTTCTCTTCACATTAACGAGAACGAGAGAATGATTATTTTTGGTCCAAATGGTTCTGGTAAATCCACTCTTATAAAATCAATTATGGGGATCTCAAGTTATAAAATTTTAAAAGGTAAAATTTTCTTTAGTAATGTTGATATAACAAATATTCCAATAAGTAAAAGGGCTAAAATGGGTATAGGTATTATGTACCAGAACCCTCCAAAAATCTATGGGTTTAAAATCTTGCAAATTGCAAGATATCTTTCTAAAAATGAGTTAGAGATTAAAGAAATTGCAGAAAAATTAAAAGTTGATCAACTTTTAAAAAGGGACTTGAATGTTGACCTGTCAGGAGGAGAGATTAAAAGAGTTGAATTATTTCAGATTTTATTACAAAAACCAAAATTACTTTTACTTGATGAACCTGAGTCAGGAGTTGACATTGAAAATATTTCAATTATGGGAAATGTTTTAAATGAATATATTAAAAAAACAAAGTGTTCTGCTTTAATTATTACACATACTGGCTACATACTTGATTATATCCAGGGAGAAAAAGGTTGTATTATGATAAATGGAAAAATAACATGTCAGAGTTATCCTCAAATTGTTTTTGATATGATTAAAAAATATGGATATAAAAAATGTGAGGAATGTAAATGGAAATAAAAGATGAAGAATTAAAAAAACTTGAAAAAGTTGGTTTTGATATAGAAGAGAAAGAAAGAGCAGGAAGTTTCATCCAGAAAGATAAAGAAGTGATTTTTACAAGAACAATTTATGAAGGAATTGAGATTTTACCAATTGAAAAAGCACTTGAAAATTATCCAGAGATCAAAGAAAAATATTATGGTTATTCTTTTAAAAAGTTAAATAAAGATTTTCCGGAAGATACAGAGGGTGGCTATTTTATTAGAATAAAAAAAGGAGTAAAAACATTATTCCCAGTACAAGCATGTTTATACATAAAAGCAAAAAGATTTAAACAGAAAGTCCATAATATTGTTATTGTAGAAGAAGATGCTCAAGTTTACATAATTACAGGTTGTACAACTGCAAAAGAAACAGAAGATGCTTATCATCTTGGGATAACAGAGTTTTATATTAAAAGAAATGGGTTTTTAAGTTTTACAATGATACATTCCTGGAAAAAAGATATTGAGGTTGAACCTTTAAGTATAGCAATAGTTGAACAAGAAGGAATTTTTGTTTCAAATTATATCTCATTAACACCTGTGAAAAAAATAGTTATGTATCCTACAACAATACTTGAAGGAGAAAGTTCAAAGTTCAGGTCTTCTTCTATAATTATTTCTTATCCTGATTCATATCAGGATATAGGTTCAAGATGTATTCTTTCAAATAAAAATACTTCTGCAGAAATAATCAGTAGAGCAATAAGTTATGGTGGTAAAGTTATTACAAGAGCACATATAAGAGCAGATTCACCAATGGTTAAAGGGCATCTTGAATGTAGAGGGCTTATAATAAATGAAGAGGGAATAATTTATGCTATCCCAGAACTTGAAACAGCATATCGTGATGTTGAACTTTCTCATGAAGCAGCAATAGGTAAAATAAAGAGAGAAGAAATTGAATATCTTTCAAGCAGAGGGATTCCAGAAGAAGAAGCACAGTCAATGATAATAAGAGGTTTCATAAATGTTGATATACTTGGATTACCTGAATTTCTTGAAAAAGAAGTAAAAAAGATAGTTGAAAAAATTTAAAAAATGAAGAAAAGATTTTTAATCTATTTATTGATTTTGATTTCTGGTGTTTTATCTATTAAATTTTACGAATCAAGAATTTTGAATGTATTATGGTTAAAAGCAGATATAAGTTTTCACCTTGGTGATTATGACCGTGCTACAAAATATCTTGGAAAAATAACAAAACAAAATCCAAATCAAGTAGATGCCTATGTCTTAAAAGCATGGCTTGAATGGAGTCAGGCAATATCAAAAAATGATAATAAAAAATTAAATTCTGCTATAAAAACTTTAAGAATTGGACAGTGGTATAATCCATTCAGTTTTCAACTCTATCTTGAAGAAGGAATTATGTGGAATGCTTTTGGAAATGATGAAGAAGCATTAAGAGCATATAAAAAGGTCTATGTTGTTGGGACAATTCCATATGTAAGAATGTATCCTCATAAATTAAGGCAGATGGGTAAGGCCTATGAAGCATATAAAGTGATGGAAAAAATATATGAAAAATATAAAGATGAAGTTACATTGCAATGTCTTGAAAGAATAAAAAGAGAATTAAAAACTTAACTTCCTAATAAAGCCATCAGTTTCCTACCGTATGTTATATAAGTTTTATAAGTAATTTCAGGATCTCCTACTTTTCCTTCATGAACTACACTCGCTAAATGTGGTTCTATTGAAACAAAACCTTTATATCCACTTTTCTTTAAATCCAATAAAATTTCTTTTACCATCGCATTTCCCTCTCCTGGGAAAGTGGCTCTTCCTTCTTTATTATAATCCTTAATATGCACATACTCTATATATGGTCTTACCTTAATATAAAAATCCCATGGATTAACATTCTTATTATGAGCAACAACATTACCTGTATCATACATAAGTTTAAAATTTGGTGAATTCATTTCCTCAACCAATCTAACCATATTTTCAGGACTTTCGCCTCCCCATCCAGAACAATTTTCATGAACTATAACTATTCCATTATCCTCAGCCATTTTAACCAATTCTTTCATCCTTCTTATAACTTCTTTTGCCCATCTTTCTTCGTCCCAAGGATTATCTTTATCATTGGGCCATGACATAACTCTAATATATTTTGTGTTAAATTTTTTCATCCTTGGAATTGCTCTCTTTAGTTCATCGTAGTCCTTTTTAAAATCATCTGAAATTTTTGTAGCCCAATTTGCTATACAACTACTAAAACATGAAACCTTCATACCTGCTTCTGTTACCTTTTTATAAACTTCCTCAAATTTTTCATCACTCATCATAGTCAAATTTTCTTTATCCACATTTCTTAATTCCATATATTCCCATCCAAGTTCCTTATGTGCTTTTATCTGAGTTTCAATCGCCTGTCCTGCTTCATCACTAATTCCTGTAAATATCATTTTCCCCTCCTTTTTAATTAATTTTATTTATTTTAAAATTTATGTCAATTTTGTTTTTTATATTTAAAGTTGTAAAATTTATTATGATAATTAAAAGGGGGCAAAATGGAAAGATTAAAAATAGGGCTAATAATTGGAAATAGAGGGTTTTTCCCTGACCATCTTTGCAAGAAAGCAAGAGAAAAATTAATAAAAAATTTAAGTAAAAAATTTGATCTAATATATTTATCAGAAAAAGATACAAAATTTGGAAGTATTGAAACATATCAAGATGCTAAAAAATGTGCTGAATTGTTTTCAAAAAATAAAGTGGATGGGATTATAGTAAGTTTACCAAATTTTGGAGATGAGAGAGGTGTTGCAGACACAATAAAATTATCAGGACTTTCTGTTCCAGTTTTAATACATGCTTTCCCTGATGATATAAATAAAATGGATGTAAAAAATAGAAGGGATAGTTTCTGTGGTAAAATTTCTGTATGCAATGTTTTATATCAATATGGAATTAAATTTACCTTAACAGAAAACCATGTAGAAGAGGTAGAAAGTGAACAATTTAATGAAGATATAGAAAGATTTGAAAAGATATGCAAGATTTTAAAAGGGCTTAAAAATTTAAAACTTGGAGCAATAGGAACAAGACCAGATGCATTTAAAACAGTTAGATACAGTGAAAAAATACTTGAGAAAAATGGAATAAGTGTTGATGTTTTAGATTTATCCGAAGTTTTTGCAAGGATTTCAAGGATAAAAAACAATGATAAAAAAGTAAAAGATGAAATAAAAAAATTTAGGGATTATATTGATAGTAAAGAGGTTCCTATTCAGGCATTAATAAAATTTGCAAAATTGAAAATTGTAATTGAAGATTGGATATATCAGAATGACATAAAAGGAGTTGGATTTCAGTGTTGGACATCTATTGAAGAAAATTTTGGCATAGTCCCCTGTGCAGTTATGAGTTATTTATCTAATTTTTTAGTTCCTTCTGCCTGTGAAGTTGATATTACAGGAACATTAAGTATGTATATTCTCCAAACTGCTTCAGATTTACCAAGTGCAATAGTAGATTTAAATAATAATTACAAAGATGAAAGAGATAAAGTTGTATTATTCCATTGCAGCAATTTCCCTGTCTCAGTTTTAAAGATATCAAAAATAAGTTATCAGGAAATAATATCAGGCAGTGTAGGAAAAGAAAATGCTTACGGTGCAGTTATAGGTAGCATAAAAAAATCTCCTTTTACATTCTTACGACTTTCAACAGATGATAATATGGGTTGTATAAAAGGATACCTTGGAGAAGGAGAAATAACTGATGATGAAATAAATACTTTTGGCGGAGTTGGTGTTGCAAAAATAAACGAGTTACAAAAACTTCTTAAAATTATATGCGAAAATGGGTTTGAACATCATACAGTAATAAATCTATCAAAAATCAAAGGTTCTGTCTTTGAAGCCCTTTTTAAGTATAAAAACTGGCCAATCTATCTTCATGAATAAAATTGACTATGAAAAAAGGATAGGACAAATGAAATTTGACATTAATCAGACAATAACAATTAAAACAGATTTCAAAACAGATATTAAAGTATATTCAAGTGCTACCTTTTGCTCTTCTTTTGAACTTTTTAAGTTGATATTTGTAACAAACAAAGGTCTTATGCTGAAGATCTGTGATGCGGTTAAAAGATCTGCTATTAAAAAAAAGGCCAATTTCTATAAAACAATTTTTGGAGGTATATTATGAAAGAAATAAAAATTGGAATTGTCGGTGTAGGGAGAGGAATGAGTTTTGCTACGATTGCCAATTATGTTGGGATGAAACTTGTTGCAATATGTGATACACGAGAAGAAAAACTCAAAGAAATAGGAAAAAGATTAAATGTTTCAACCTATACTGACTATGATAAATTTCTTGAACATGATATGGAGGCAGTAATACTTGCTAACTATTTTCATCAGCATGCTCCTTTTGCTATCAAAGCATTGAAAGCAGGAAAACATGTAATGAGCGAGACATCCTGTAACAGCACAATTGCAGAGGGAGTTGAATTATGCAGAACTGTTGAAAAAACAGGTTTAATTTATATGCTTGCTGAAAATTATCCATTTACTGTTTTCAGTATGGAGATGAGAAGGTTATATAAGAAAGGCGAAATTGGAGAGGTAACATATGCTGAAGGCGAATACAATCATCCAATGGACCCAGAATCCAGATGTTCTATTGCACCAGGGTTAAATCATTGGCGGAACTGGATGCCACCAACATATTACTGTACCCATGCACTTGCACCTCTTGTTTATATTACAGAAAGGATGCCAGTAAAAGTTAATGCTCTTTCAATTGCAAGACCATCTATTAACTCCCATACTGCAGGAAGATCTGATCCTGGATTTGTAATATTATGCAGGATGGATAATGGTTCAGTATTCAGATTATTTGGTCTTATTTTACCTGGCCATAGCAATTGGTATAGAATTCATGGTGAAAAAGGTGCAATGGAAATCACTCGTGGACCTGGTTATTTTGGTCCTGGTCAAATAAGAATATGGCATGAAGAGTGGACAAAGAAGAAAGGACAATTACTTGAAAAAATATATCTTCCTGAATGGCCTAAAAGAAGTAAACTTGCATCAAAAACAGGACATGGAGGAGGAGATTTTTGGGTATGCTGGTATTTTGCACAGGCAATAAGGACAAAAAAACAACCATTTTTTGATGTTTATAAAGGAGTTGCTTTAAGCAGTGTAGGAATACTTGCTTGGAAAAGTGCTCTTGAAGATGGTAAGCCTTATGAAGTCCCGGATTTCACAAAAGAGATAGAAAGAAAAAAATATGAAAAAGATGATGCATCTCCATTTCCTGATGCAAATACATCTTATAAACTACCACCAAGTATTCTTGGTTTTGTTGAAGTAAATCCTAAAGATATTACTTTTGCAAGAAAAATCTGGAAGAAAATTGGCTATAAAGGTGATGACTTATAATTGACATAGTTCCACTAATTTTGTTGAAGAATTTGAGAAAGGACTGCTCAGAAAACAGAAAATTGATTATAAAAAAATTTTTTTATTGTAAATGAAATGTATAAAGAAGCAGTTGTTTTTAAGATATTTCCAATGAAGAATCCGATGGAAGGTTTAGAAAAAGATATAAAAATAGCAAGGGTGGTAAACAGTGTTTCAAAATCTTTTAAAAAAAATTGCAAAGGAATTGAATAAATATAGAATACCTTATATGGTAATAGTTGGTTAGGCAATGATTGTTTATGGCGAACCGAAATTAACCAGAGACATTGATATAACGCTTGGTATAGGGATTGAGGGATTAGAAAATATAAAAAATATTGCCGAAAAACTTAACTTAAAAATTCCTATTGATAATCCTGATAAATTTGTAAAAATACAATGGTGCTACCTTTGATTGATGAAAAAAGTGGTATCCGGATAGATTTTATATTCTCTTTCTCTCTATGAAAAGCAAGCAATTGAAAGAACAGTTGAGATAAAGTTTGGCAAGGTAGGCGTGAAATTTGCGTCTATTGAAGATTTTGTTATTCATATTTTGCCTAAATAATATCTCTTAACCAGAAGGAGGTTATAATTTGAAAAATTTTAATTAAGTGGTATAATATATAAAAAGGACCCGTAGCTCAACGGCAGAGCAGCGGACTCATAATCCGTTGGTTGGTGGTTCGAATCCGCCCGGGTCCATATTTTTGATTCTTTTAAATTTCTATTTTTAAAATCTAACTATTTTGTAAAATATAAAAAAGAAAAAAATGAGAATTTGCATAATAGGCGGAACTGGCCATATAGGAGGAAATCTTATAAAGATGTTAATAAAAGAAAAGTTTGAAATATTTCTTTTAACAAGAGGAATTAAACCACTACCAAAAAACAATAAAATAAAATTTTTAAAAAAGAATTATGACTCAGATAAAACAGAATGGGAAAAAATATTTAATGAAATTAAACCAGAAGTGATTGTTGACATTCTCGGGACTTACGCTCCTATTGTTTATGAAACAGGTAAAAATTATTGTAAACAATTTATTTTATGTGGCTCAATATGGATGTATGGTGAACCAAAAAAAGTTCCAACACCAGAAGAGACACACTCTATATGTATTTTTTCTGGATATAGAAAAAGATACGAGGAGATGCAAAAGATTAAAATACAAGCAAAAAAAGATGGTATAAATTTCACTGCTATAATGCCTCCAAATATTTGTGGTCCTGGTAAAGTCCCTCTTGATTGTTATGGGAAAAGAGACATAGAAAACCATAAAAGACATAAAAAGGGAGAGGTTGTTTTTCTCCCTGAACCAGGACAAACACTTATTGGTCCTTGCGATGCTGAGGATGTTGCAAGAGGATTTTTTTTATCAATTATTGACCCAATTAATGCAAGTGATGAAATTTTTAATGTTGGCTCAAGTTATGCAATTACTGTAAAACAATTTGTTGAAACATATGGAGAAATTTATAAAGTTAAAATACCAATAAATTTTGTTAGTTGGAAAGAATATTCTGAAAAAATAAATCCTGAACCAGGAGCAAATACTCATTTTAAATGGAATATGTGCCCTGATATATCAAAAATTTCAAGAAAACTTGGATATAAACCAAAATATTCACCAGAAGAAACAATGGAAAGAGCGGTTAAATGGATGGAAGAAAATCATCTAATTTAAAAACATAAAATTTTCTATCAGTATTTATATTTGTATTTCCGCTCATCTTTTCTCATCTCAACGAGTTTTCTAAAATATCTTTATTTCTTTCAATTTTTTCTTTTTGGTCTTTAAATTCCTTTTTTCCTTTATAACACTCTCTTAAAAAATAAAAAGATTTCTTGAATTTTTCACATTCATCATTTTTCAAAGGGACTTTTAGATCTATTTCACCTACAAACTGTGCTTTTACTACATTTGAATAATGTTTTAGATAATCAGGCACATCTGGGAACCGGGCAATTTTCTTGTTTATGATATTCTAACAACTAAACCAAAAGCCAACTTTCTTTAAATTTGATTTTTTAAAAAGAAAAATTGTAAAATAAAAAAAAGGAGGTTAACAAATGAATAGGAAAATTGGAGTTATATTTTTATTAATATTAGGATTGGTAGGTTGTGCTGTTGTTAATGTTTATGTTACATTTCCAGAAGAAAAAGTTAAAAAAGCAGCAGAAGATTTACTTGCACCTCCACCTTCAAAAACCCCTCAAAGTTTTCTTGATATTTTCTTTACAAAAAACTTGTATGCAGATGAAGTCATTATAACAAAAGATTTAAAAACTGACTCTCCAAAAATAAAAGAAGCAAAAGAGAAAATGGATAGTTGGAGAGAAATACTTGATCAATTTAAAAAAGATGGATATATTGGAGAAACAAATGATTTCAAAGTTGTAATTAAAGAAATACCAAAATCTTCTGAAATTGAAAAAAAAGTAAGAAAAATAGTTGATGATGAAAACAAACAGAGAGAAATAATGATTAAGGAACTTTTAAAGATAAATAATGCTGCACCAGAAGAAGAAAAAAAATTTAGGAAAGTTTTTAGTGAAGTGGCGCAAAAATACTCTCCAGTTAACACATGGATACAATTATCTGATGGTTTCTGGACAAAGAAAAAATGAAAAAATACTTACTAACAGGATGTGAAGCAGGTGCTGAAGCATCTATTCATGCTGGATGTAAGTTTTATGCTGGATATCCAATAACTCCGCAGAATAGATTTCCAGAATATATGAGTAAAAGATTACCAGAAGAAGGAGGTGTTTTTATACAGGCAGAAAGTGAAATTTCTGCAATAAATATGGTATTTGGTGCATCTGTATGTGGATTTAGAGCATTAACTTCTTCTTCATCACCCGGTATTTCTTTAAAACAGGAAGGGATATCCTATCTTTGTGGTTGTGAATTACCAGCAGTTATTATAAATATGAATAGAGGAGGACCAGGTCTTGGTGATGTTACTCCTTCTCAAAGTGATTATTTTCAAGCAACAAGAGGTGGTGGACATGGTGATTATAGAACAATTGTATACGCTCCATGGACAGTTCAGGAACTTTATGATTTAACATACCTTGCTTTTGATATTTCTGATAAATACAGAAATCCTGTTTTAATCCTTGCAGATGGTATAATAGCACAGATGATGGAATCAATAAAATTTAAAAGAAGAAAGAAGAGATTACCAGAAAAAAAATGGGCTTTAACCGGATGTAAAGGAAGAGAACCAAATTCTATAAAATCTTTATTTTTAACTCCAGGTGTTCTTGAAAGACATAATTGGCGTCTTTATAAAAAATACCAAAAAATTGAAGCAAAGGAAGTAAAATATGAAGAATACTTTTGTCAAGATGCAGAATTCTTAATTGTAAGTTTTGGCACATGCGCAAGAATATCTTATGAAAGTGTTAAAATCTTAAGAAAAAAAGGAAAAAAAATTGGGTTATTTAGACCGATAACTTTATGGCCATTTCCTTATAAACAACTTGAAAAGACAATGGGAAAGATGAAAAAAATATTTGTTATTGAGATGAACCTTGGTCAGATGATAGATGATGTTAAGATAGTAAATAGAAAAAACTTACCTATTTATTTTTATGGTAGACCTGGTGGAGGAGTTCCTACATCTGAAGAAATATCAAGGTTCATCCAACTTTACCTTGTAGGTGAAAGAAGGTGAATTATGGAAGTTATTTATAAAAAACCTGAGAGTTTAAAAGACGAGGTTACAACATATTGTCCTGGTTGTGGCCATGGAATTATACATAGATTAATTGGTGAAGTAATAGATGAACTTGAAATAAGAGAAAAAACGATTGGAGTTGCTCCTGTTGGATGTGCTGTTCTTGCTTACAATTTTTTTAATTTTGATGTAACAGAATCAGCCCATGGAAGAGCACCAGCAGTTGCAACAGGTATAAAACGACTTTTGCCAGATAGAATTGTTTTTACTTATCAGGGGGATGGAGACCTTGCAGCAATAGGAACAGGTGAAATAATTCATGCAGCAGCAAGAGGAGAAAATATAACTGTTATATTTGTAAATAATGCCGTCTATGGAATGACAAAAGGACAAATGGCACCAACTACATTACCTGGCATGAAAACAACAACAACAATTGAAGGGAGAAATATTAAAATTCATGGTTATCCTTTAAAAGTTTGTGAATTATTATCCCAGATAGATGGAGTATTTTATCTTGAAAGAACAGCAATTGATTCGGTCCAAAGTATTATTAAAACAAAATCAGCAATAAAAAAAGCATTCCAAAATCAAATTGAAAACAAAGGTTTTTCACTGATTGAAATTTTATCACCATGTCCTGTTAACTGGAAAATGACGCCAGTTCAATCATTAAATTATATAAAAGAAGTTATGAGTAAATATTTTGTCCCTGGAGTTTATAAAAATAAAGGAGGCGAATAGTGTTCTTTTTACCCTTTTCCTTAATTTTACTTTTTATTTTTCTGATTTTACTCTTACCTTTTTTTCTTTTTATTATTCATATTGAAATAATAAGAATTGCTTTGAATAAAATTGGGCTTTCTCCATCTGCTGCATTTTTTATTCTTTTAATTTCTCTTATAGGTAGTGGAATCAATATACCTCTCTATACAAGAGAGGCAACAATTTTTCCACAAGAAAGAAATATCTTTTATCTTTTTCATCCTTTTGGAGTTCCGAAACTTCATACAGAACAGGTTATTGCTATAAATCTTGGCGGAGCAATACTTCCTCTTTTATTATGTATCTATCTATTACCAAAAGCACCTCCTATTCCAACTTTATTTGCAACAATAATTTCAATCTTTGTCTGTTTTAAATTATCACATATTGTCCCGGGACTTGGAATAACTATTCCTGCTTTAATTCCACCAGTTGTCAGTGTTTTATGTGCATTTTTATTCTCTCCTGGTAATAAAATCCCTGTTGCTTATATATCTGGTGTCCTGGGAGTTTTAATAGGCGCTGATATACTCAATTTACCTAATCTTCCTCCTTATCCAGGGATTATGAGTATTGGTGGTGCTGGTGTTTATGATGGAATTTTTCTTGTTGGTATAATTTCTGTTTTATTAACCTAAAATGGAAAGAAAAAGATCTTTAAAATACTGGCAAGATGAAGAAAAACCAAGAGAAAAACTTATAAAAAAGGGAGAACATAACCTAACGGATGTAGATTTACTTGCTATTTTATTAAGAAGTGGAACAAAAGGCGAAACTGCTATTGATCTTGCGAGAAAAATAATAAATAAATTTGGTTGTTTTAGAAATATGAGTCACACAAGTTTAAATAGTTTTAAAGAGATTAAAGGACTTGGGATAGCAAAAATCTGTCAAATAAAAGCAGCAATAGAAATAGGAAGAAGGATGGCAGAATCTGAACTTATAAAAAGGGAAAAACCATTAACATCACCTGATGAAGTCGTAAAATACATAATGCCAAGAATGAGAGATTTAAAAAAAGAAGTTTTTAAAGTTATACACCTTGATTCTAAAAACAGACCGATTGAAATAAAAGAAATAGAAGAAGGAACAGTTAATCAGGCAAATCCAATTATAAGGGAAATTTTTTATAAAGCAATAGAAAATTTTATTCCTACAATAATTTGTGTCCATAATCATCCTTCAGGAGACCCAACTCCGAGTAAAGAAGATATAGAATTTACAAAAAGATTAAAAGAAGGTGGAGAAATTCTTGGAATAAATATTTTGGACCATATAATAATTGGAGATAACCTTTATTACAGTTTTGCTTCAGGTAAAATCAAAGATATCTAATTTTTACACTTCCTTCCTTTAAAATACTTTCAGCCATTGTGTCAGGATAACCCTCTTTTATAACAATTTCTTCAATTCCTGCATTTATTATCATCTTTGCACATACACTGCATGGATGACAGGTTATATATAGTATACTTCCTTTAATTGAAACACCATGATAGGCAGCCTGCAAAATTGCATTCTGTTCAGCATGGAGTCCCCTACATAATTCATGTCTTTCCCCAGATGGTATTTTTAACTTTTCTCTTATACATCCAACTTCTTTACAATGAGCAAGACCAATTGGTGCTCCATTATATCCTGTTGCTAAAATCCTTTTTTCTTTTACTAAAACTGCTCCTACTTTTCTTCTCAAACATGTTGACCTTTTTGAAACAAGTAATGCAATTTCCATAAAATAAGTATCCCAGTCGGGTCTTTCATTCTGGGTAGATTGGATATTCATCTGCAAATCTCCTTACCTTTCTTCTAATTTCTTTCAAGATTTTTTCATTATCTCTATTTTTTAATGTCTCATCTATAAAATCAGCAATTTTTACCATTTCTTTTTCTTTCATCCCTCTGCTTGTGATACATGGTGTTCCTATTCTTATTCCACTCGTTATATTAGGGGAAAGAGAGTCAAAGGGAATTAAATTTTTATTTGTTATTATTCCTACTTTTTCAAGGATATCCTGTGCCTCAAGTCCAGTCAACCCCTTATTTCTTAAATCAACAACAAATAGATGAGTATCTGTTCCATCACTTACAATTCTATATCTTCTTTCTTTCAATTCTTGACACAATTTTTTACAATTTTTTACAACCTGTTTCTGATAATTCTTAAATTTTTCTGTCATTGCCTCCTTAAATGCAACTGCCTTTCCAGCAATTACATGAACTAAAGGACCTCCTTGAATACCAGGAATTACAATACTATCTATTCTTTCTTTAAACTCTTCTTTACATAAAATAAGTCCTCCCCTTGGTCCTCTAAGTGTCTTATGGGTTGTGGAAGTAACAAATTCAGAAAATTTAACTGGTGTTGGATGCAAATTTGCCACAATTAAACCAGCAATATGTGCTATATCACAAAGGAGGTAAGCATTAACCTCTTTTGCAATCTCTGAAAATTTTTCAAAATCAATAGTTCTTGAATAGGAACTACTACCACAAACAATAATTTTAGGTTTTTCTTTTATCGCAATTTCCCTGACTTTTTCATAATCAATAAGTTCTGTATCTCTATCAACTGAATAAAAACTTGTTTTATAAAACATACCAGAAAAATTTACTTTCACACCATGAGTAAGATGTCCACCAGAACTTATATCCATTGCAAGAATTTTATCCCCTGGTTTTAATACAGAAAAATAGACAGCCATATTTGCTTGACTTCCAGAATGTGGTTGAACATTAGCATGTTCTGCATTAAAAAGTTTACAAGCCCTTTCAATAGCAATTTTCTCAACCATATCAACATATTTACACCCACCATAATACCTCTTTCCAGGATATCCTTCTGCATATTTATTTGTAAAAACAGAGCCAACAACTTTTAAAACATTTTTACTTACAATATTTTCAGAAGGTATTAAATTTATTGTCTCCCTCTGTTTTTCAATCTCTTTTTTCAAAGCATAATAAACTTCATAATCAAAACTATTTAACATTTTCCACCTCTTTTAAAGGTATATAAGAGAAATCAGCAAATTTATTAAAAACTTTATCTATTAATTCAAGTAAAGATAATCTATTATTCCTTATTTTTTCATCTTCAACCATAACAAAAACCTCTTTGAAAAATCTATCTATAGGCTCTTTCCATTTAGTCATCCCTTCTAAAAATTCCTTATATCTTTTCTCATTGTATAATTTTTCCATCTTTTCAGAATTTTCTTTGTAAAATTTAAAGAGTTGTTTTTCCGCATCTTCAATTAATAATTTTTCATCAAAATTTCCATATACAATCTTTCTTTCCTTTGCTTGTTTTAACATATTTGCAACCCTTATAAATGGAACTAAAATCTCTTCTCCTTTTCCTTTAATAAATGTCTCTTTTACTGCATCTACTTTCTTTCTTATGTGATATAAATTGTCCTTCTCAACTGAAAAAACTGCCCTTCTTAATCCTGGTTTTATCCCTTCTGATATAAGTAAATTTTCTGTTCTTTGCCTTATAAATTCTAAAATAATATTTTTCAACCTATCATCCTTCCTATCCAATATCTCAAGGGTTTTTTCAACAAGTCCTTCTATCAAAATTTCAAACTTTTTATCCCATATAATTTCAACCATACCTGTGGCTATTCTTTTAAGCCCTAAAGGATCCTGATCTCCTTTTATTTCTGCTCCTTCACTTATAAAACTACATAATATTTCTATCCTATCTGCAATAGAAACAATCGCACTTTCAATAAATTCTGGTTTTTTATCTCCTTGAAATCTTGGAAGATAATGTTGTTCTATTGATTTTGAAATTACTTCCTCATAACCATCTTTTTCAGCATATATCCTACCAATAATACCCTGAAGAGAAGGGAATTCGCTTACCATTAAAGTCGCAAGGTCATTTTTAAACAATGAAACTATAAGATTTATTCTCTCTTTTGTTTTCAAATCTAAATTTAAACTGTCTGATATGAAATGACAAATTTTTCTTATCCTTTCAACTCTATCATAAATTGTTCCAAATTTAGGGTGATAAACAATATTTTTGAGTTCTGATAAATAGTCAATTAAAGGTTTTTTACTATCCCTATCGATAAAAAAATTAACATCTTCAATTTTACTCTCAACAACTTTTTCATAATTTTCCTTTATCTTATCATTAAAAATACCATCACAAACAATTATAAAATATGGTAAAAGATTATCATTATTATCAAAAAGTGGGATCCCTTTAACATTCAAAATTATTGAAATTAAAACCTCTTTCGGAAGACCTTTATAACTCTCCGGCAAATTACAGATTCCACAAATAGGATATTCAACGAGAGAAACAATTCTTTCAATAAGTTGAAAATCGTATTTAACTTTATCTTGAAGCAATTTTTCTATTTCTTTTATTATCATTCCCTTTCTTAACTCTTGGTCAAAAATAACATAATTTTTCAAAATTTTATCAAAAAAATCTGTTGTATCTTTTGGAACTATTTTTTTATCTGATAAGATCCTGTGACCCCATGTAAACCTTTTACTTTTTATCTTTCCTATTTCAACAGGAATTAGTTTTTCGCCATAAAGACAGATTATATATCTAATTGGTCTAAAAAATTTAAATCCGTCTTCGCTCCAAATCATACTTCTTGGAATTTCAAGGTGTTTCAATGTTTCATTAATTATTCTGTTAAAAATCTTTTCAACACTTTGTCCCTTTTCTTTCTTAACAATACTCAAAACTTTTTTCCCTTTTCTTTCTAAAATTTTCAAATCTTTTAATTTTGTTTTATTACTTTCTGCAAATTTTTTAGCAACTTCATTCCATTTTCCATTCTGGTCAAGAGACCTCTCTAAAGGTGGTCCAAAAATTTCAACTATCTTTTCCTTCTGTTTTTCTACCATATCCTTTAAAAAGATGATAATTCTTCTTGGGGTATAAAAAATTTTTAACTCCTTATAATCAATCCTTTCGCTTTCAAGTGAACTTTTAAATATAGGAATAAAAATTTTTTCTAAGTATTCTCCAATACCTGAGGGTAAATCTTCTACTCCAATTTCCAAAACTAAATCTTTCATCATTTTCTTTCGTTTTTTATATATAAAAAGAATTATACTTTTAATTTCCTAAATATATTACAAGATTTTTTTATTTTCTTCAAACCTATATTTTGAAATATAAGGTAGATTATTATTACAAAAGGAATTCCAGCATTCCCAAAAAAGGGATGAATTTTCCCATTTTTTGATAGAGAAAAGAAGAAAACATAAAGAAAATAACAAGAAAAAGAAAAGAGAAAAGAAAAAGAAAAAACATATAAATTTGAAATTTTATGACTTTTTTTCAAAAATGGAAATATTATAAATATCAAGAAAAAGTTAAGGAGAGGATAAAAAATTTTTTCATAAGTAAGAGTAATTAAAGAAACTGGTTTTATACCCAGTTTTTTCATTTTATTCAGAATTTTTGAAAGTTGAAAATACGAAAATGTTTCAATATCAATAGTGGAGATAGAGAGTATCTCATAGGTTAAAAATATAGAAATATTTTTAGTAGTGAATTTTTCTTTTTTTATAAGATTTTTCTCTGAATCAAATTTCCACAGAGTTCCATTTTCAAAAATCCAGTTAAAATCTTCATAATTTCTTGCTCTTTTTGCTTTTATAACAATAAATCCCTCATTCTCAAAATATTCAGAAAACTCCACATTTATAAAATATTTATTCTCTAATCTATCGGAATAAAAAAAATATTTTGGAGAAGAGAAAGTAATATATTCCTGTATTATGTAATTGGAAATCTTTTTTATAAGTGGTGGAGAAACAAAATTTTTAAGAGTAAAAGTAAAAATTGAAGAAAAAAGACCACATATCAGGAAGACAGAAAAAATTTTAAAAGGATTATTACCAGAAAGAAAAAAGACCTTTATTTCATTATTTTTTAACATTTCTGAAAGAACCAACATTGAGGATAGGATAGTTATAATAGGAGAAATTTGAACAAATAATAATGGACATGTATAGAAGTAATTGCGCAAAATAAAAGATTTCCTATGGAGAAAAAAATCTGTTAAGTCCTCAAGAATTTGTATTAAAAGAAAAAGAATGACAAATAAAAAAGATACTATAAGAAAAAAATTCAAAAAATTAAAAAATATATAAATAAACTTCTTTCTCATTTCCAGAATTTTTTTGTTAATAAAACACAGAATAAAACAGGAAGATATATTGGATAAGGGACAGAAAATTTTCTTACCATTATTTCTCCAGCCATTAAAAGTTCAAAAAATATTATACTTATAAATCCACCAATTCCTAAATATAAGATTTTATTCTTTTGTTTCAGATTCATTCCAATACCACAGCCAAGAAAAAGTAAAACTAAAGGAGTAAGTGAATATACATATCTTTCATGAAGTTCAATTATTGCTTCAATACTTCTATTTTTTTTTAGATCAAAAAAATTGAGTTCAAAAATATCTGGCTCAATCTCTGTTTTTTTAAACTCTTCTGTTAACTGAATATTAAACTCATATTTCTCAAAATCTACTGAATTTATTGAATTTTCAGTATAATTTAGAAGGTTCCCATTTTCAAGAATAAAAATAAGTTTATTTTCATCAGGTTTATAAAAAACATATCCTTTTTCTGATTTTAAAAAAACTGTTGAATCTTCTCCTCTTTTTGTAATTGAAATATTTTTCAAATTAAAATTTCTAAAAACTTTTTCAATATAAATTGTTATATTGGGTATATCTTTTATTATTTCTTTTTCAATTATTATTGAAAGAGGATTTCTTATTTTCAATTGATGGATAATATTTTTATTTACAAATCTTACGCAGGGTAAAATAAAGAGATTGAAATAAAAAAGAAAAAGTGTAAAAATAATAGAAAAAATTATAAGTGGTTTGATTAAAATATGGTTTGAAACACCAGAAAATGCAAAAACCTGTAATTCTCTGTCAGAGTGAAGTGTTGAAAAGAAAGACATTGAAGAAACGAGAATTGTAAGAGGAATTACATATTCAAGTGATGTTAAAATTGTAAATACAAAAAATTTTAAAAGTGGTAAAAAAGAAAAAGACCCTTTAATAATAAGGTCAAAAATCTGAAAGAAACTTTTAAGCATAAAAATGAAAAGTAATATAAAAAAGGAGAAGAAAAAATTAATCAAAAAACCTTTAAAAATATATTTTGTCTTAAATTTCATAAATTTTATTTTAAAATAAATAGATTTGTATGTCTAATTATAAAACAATTATTTGAGAGAAGTTGCATAAGTTGTGAAAAAAATAAAGAAGAGAATTATGGTTTTTGTAATGATTGCTTTTCAAAGATAATATATATAAACGAAAAATTTAAAAATAGAATTCATATAGGGAGATATGAAGGGCCTTTAAAGGAAGCAATTATTAAATATAAATATAATGGAAGAAAGTATTTTGCTAAAAATTTTGCTTCACTTATTGAAGAAAAAATTAAAAAAGAAAAAACTGAATTTGATATAATTATTCCTGTTCCTCTACACTGGAAAAAAGAGTTTTTAAGAGGGTTTAATCAGAGTGCTCTTATTGGAAATTATCTTGCAAAAAAACTGAATAAAAAAATGTATCAGAATGTTTTAATAAAATCAAAAAATACAATTTCTCAAACAGAATTAAGTGAAAAACAAAGGGAAGAAAATGTAAAAAATAGTTTTAAAATAAAAAATAAAGATATTATAGATAATAAAACTGTTCTCCTTCTTGACGATGTTTATACAACAGGAGCAACAACCCAAGAATGCAAAAAAGTTTTATTAGAAAATGGTGCAAAGAAAGTTATAATTGTTACAATTGCAAAAAGTTAAAAATCTATTCAACAGTTACTGACTTTGCAAGATTTCGTGGTTTATCAACATCAATTCCCTTTTTATTTGCTACATAATAAGCAAGCAATTGAAGAGGAATTACAGTTAAAAATGGTTTTAAATACTCATTTTCTATATGTGGAATTAAAATAATTTCATCTGACAGTTTTTTTATCTCTTCTGAAATGAAATCACATATAGAAATTATAAAACCTTTTCTCGTTTTTACTTCTTCCATATTTATTATTATTTTCTTTAAAAGTTTATCCTTAACACAAATAAAGATTACAGGCATATTTTCATCTATTAAAGCAATAGGTCCATGCTTCATTTCTGCTGCTGGATAACCTTCTGCATGGATATAACTTATTTCTTTCAGTTTCAAAGCCCCTTCAAGTGCAATTGGGAAATTTATTCCTCTACCAAGATATAAAGCATTTGTTTTATAAATTAATTTTTCAGCAATTTTTTCAACATTATTATTTTTGAGTAAAAAATCCATTTTTTCCACGAGTTTTAAAATTTCATTACATTTACTATTGAATTTTTCTTTGCTTATCCTTCCTTTTTTAAAAAGATAGGTAAGAGAAAAAAGGTATAAAATGAGTATTTGAGATGTAAAAGATTTTGTAGATGCAACACCAATTTCAGGGCCTGCCTTAGTTAAAAGAATAAAATCACTTTCCCTTACAACAGAACTTTTTTCTACATTACAAATTGAAAAAATCCTACATTTCCCCTTCAATTTTTTCATCGCTCCAATAGTATCTGCTGTTTCTCCTGACTGTGAAATTGCAATAAGGATTGTATTTCTATCAACAACAGGACTTTTATATCTTAATTCTGAGGCATATTCTACTTCAACAGGTATTACAATAAGTTTTTCAATCATATATTCACCTATTAACCCAGAATGCCAACTTGTTCCGCAACCTGTTATAACAATTCTTTCAGGTATAGATTGCTTTAGTAATCTTTCAAATGTCTCATCTAAAAAATATTTTAAAGTTCTCTTGATCGCTTCTGGTTGTTCATAAATCTCCTTAATCATATATGAATCAAAACTTCCCTTTGTTATTTCATACTCCTTCATATCCAGTTCATCAAATTTCTTTATTATTTGAATATTTTTTTTAAAGTTATAGAATTTAATTTTTGACCCCAGATAAAAAATCTCATCATCTTGGAGAAAAATTACTTTGTTTGTATATTTTGTTATTGGAATTGGGTCTGAAGAAAAGTAATAATTATGTCCATCAAAACCTATTACAAGAGGTAGATTTTTCTTTGCTCCTATGAGTATATCTTCGCCCCTTTTTGTAATAAGAAAAGCAAATGAACCTTCTATTTTTTTCAAAGCAGAAATAACAGCAAAAAATATATTTTTATCTTTTTTAAAATTTTCCTCAATTAAATGAGGTATAACCTCTGTATCTGTTTGAGAAATAAATTTATGCCCTATCTTTTCAAGTCCTTTTTTTAAAAACTGGTAATTCTCAATAGTTCCATTATGAACAATTGCTATTTCTTTTTTACAATCAAAATGAGGATGTGCATTTTCTTCAGATATTCTTCCATGAGTTGCCCATCTTGTATGAGAAATCACAATAACTTCTTCGTCTATTTTTAAAGGAATTGATAACACAAGTTCATCTATTTTCCCTTTTCCAACTTTTTTATCATAAAAACTAAATTTATCATTATTTAAAAAAAAACCACAAGAATCATATCCCCTGTATTCAAGTGCTTTTAAACCATTTTTTATTATCTCCCTTATATTCCCTTTCCCTTTAAAACCAAAAATTCCACACATTATTCATCCTCTTTTTTCTCTTTCTTACTCTTCTCAAAACACTCTTTACATATCCATGTTGAATCTTCTGGATAAAAGGCATAAAT
The DNA here is from genome assembly GCA_023818645.1 of Candidatus Omnitrophota bacterium. Taxonomy (GTDB): domain Bacteria; phylum Ratteibacteria; class UBA8468; order B48-G9; family JAFGKM01; genus JAMWDI01. The sequence goes on from JAMWCJ010000004.1 coordinate 35,959, forward strand.
TTCTTTTTCTTCTTTTTCCTTACCACATAAATCACATCTAATCATTTTGCCTCCCTTTTAAACGATGACAACTTTTATTCCGATTTCTTTAAATTTTTTTATTGTAGAAATAAAATTTTTTTCATTTGAGGAATTTGTTATCAATATATATTCTTTTTTATTTTTTAAATCCATTTTAATCATTCTCATACTTCTTGTCTGGTAAATACATTCCCTCCCTATTTTTGTATCATCTGCAACAATAATTATCTTCTCTGCTTTTTTAATGAGATGTTCAACCTGCTGAACTGTATAAACATCATCTGCACTTAATCCTTTTATAGAAAAACCAGGAGTCCCTATTATAATTTTGTCAATTTTTGAAAATGGTAGATATATATTGACTATACTTAAATTTTTTCTTGAAATCTCTCCACTAACAATTCCAACAAAATTCTGTGAGAAAAAACTATCATATTCTTTAAGATAAAGGTTTAAAACAAAAATGTTGTTTGTCCATATTTTCAACATAAAATGAGTAGATGATTTTGCAATTAATTCACCAACATATGAAACAGTTGTTCCAGCCCCTAAAAAAATTTCTTCTCCAAAATTAATATATTCTATCGCCTTTTGAGCAATTCTGATCTTTTTTTCTCTTTCTATGTCTCTTCTTTTCTCAAAACTTAAAAAAAGGTCATTTATTCCCATACAAAAAATTTTACATAATGTTTTACAATTTGTCAAGTAATTTGTCAATAATTTTGTAAAATAAGATTTAGTTAGAAAAGAAAATTAAAAAATATGAGTTAATCCTTATAAAAAACTTTCAATTTTCTTGAGTTTATGCATGCATTTTTTATTTTTCATAAAATCTAAAAATTTTACTTTATTTTAAAAAGTGTTATAATAAAAAATTAATAAAAAGGAGGAAAGAATGGTAAAAATTGGTATTAATGGTTTTGGAAGAATTGGTAGATTGGTATTAAGAAGTGCTATTGAATTGAATTATGATGGATTTGAATTTGTTGCTGTTAATGATATAACTGATGCAAAGACACTTGCTCATTTATTTAAGTATGATTCTAACTATGGAATTTTCAATGGTTCCGTTGAAGCAAGGGAAAAAAGTATAGTTATAGATGGTAAAGAGATAAAAGTTTTAAGTGAAAAAGATCCAAAAAACTTACCATGGAATGAATTAGGAGTTGATATAGTTGTAGAATCAACAGGTCTTTTTACAGAAGCAGAAAAAGCAAAAGTACATCTTGAAAATGGAGCAAAAAAAGTAATAATTACAGCACCTGCAAAAGGAGAAGATGTTACCATAGTTATGGGAGTAAATGATGATATGTATGACTCTAAAAAACACAATATCATTTCTAATGCCTCCTGTACAACAAATTGTCTTGCACCAATGGCAAAGGTTTTAAATGATAATTTTGGGATAGTAAAGGGACTTATGACAACAATCCATGCTTATACAAATGACCAGAGAATTCTTGACCTTCCGCATAAGGATTTAAGAAGAGCAAGAGCAGCAGGTCTTTCAATTATTCCAACAACAACAGGTGCAGCAAAGGCGATAGGGAAAGTTATACCATCTTTAAACGGAAAGATGCATGGAATTGCTTTGAGAGTTCCTGTTCCAACTGTTTCAATTGTTGATTTAACTGTATTACTTGAGAAAAAAGTAAGTGTTGAAGAAATAAATTCTGCATTTAAAAAAGCATCAGAAACAAATTTAAAAGGGGTTTTAATGTATTGTAGTGAGGAATTAGTTTCAAAGGACTTTACAAAAAATCCCCATTCCTGTATATTTGATGCTCCTTCAACTTATATTGTTGATAATGATTTTGTAAAAGTATTTGGATGGTATGATAACGAATGGGCTTATAGTTGCAGAGTTGTTGACCTAATTAATTATATAATCAAAAAGGGAATTTAAAATTAAAATATTGTGAAGAATATACTGGTTACAGGTTTACCAGGAACAGGAAAAACAACATTAATTAAACAGGTACTAAATAATTTAGATATAGAAAAGATAGGGTTTTATACAGAAGAAATCAGAGAAAAAGGTGAAAGAGTTGGGTTTAAAATCGTCACTTTTAGTGGAAAAGAAGTAATTTTATCTCATAAAGATTATGCCACTCCTTACAGAGTTTCAAAATATTATGTTTCTATTGAGAATTTAGAAAAAATTGCTGTCAAAGAAATAGAAAAAGGGATTTCTAAGAAAAACTGTTTAATTGTAATTGATGAGATTGGAAAAATGGAGTTAATTTCAGAAAGATTTAAAAAAGTTGTAATTTATGCTTTTGAAAGTCCAAATAAAGTCCTTGCTACAGTTATGTATAAACCTGAACCTTTCTGCGATATTTTAAAAAAGAGAGAAGATACAAAAATTTTTATTCTTGATAAGACAAATTTTGGTATAATTAAAGATAATTTAGTAAAACAACTGACAGATAAAATTAAGTAACTTATTATACTGTAACGAAAGTCTTTTCTTTAACTGATTTTTTTATTTTATCTATAACTTTCATATTATAAATTCCATCATAGAGTGAAGGACTTACTTGTTTATTTTCATATATCCCTTTTATAAAATTATAAATTGAATGAATGTGTGCTCTGGTCCAACCTGCTGTAAATTTAATTCCCGGGAAACAACTTTCTTTGTAGTTCCCACCAGTAAATATTTTTTTAAAACCTTCTCCTTCTGATAATGAAAATACCTCTAAATAATTCAGGTTTTCAGAATTAAATCTTATTGCTCCTTTTGTCCCATATATTTCATATTTAAGTTCATCAATAGTTCCTGTTGCTATTTTTGATGCCTCAATTATGCCTACACAACCATTTTTCATTTTCACATTTATAATTATATGGTCTTCAACTTCAATTTTTACAAATTTACCATTTTTTGTTGGTCTTTCAGGATAAAGGATCGTTTCATTTCCTATAACTTCATCAAATTCACCTAAAAACCAGTAAATCAAATCAATAATATGACTTCCTAAATCAAGTAAAACACCAGCACCCTTTTCAAATCTCCAAGTAATAGGTTTTTCTTTTTCAACACTTCCAGAATGATAGTAAGCAATTCTAAAAATTGTTGGCTTTCCAATAAATCCGCTTTCAATTAATTCTTTAGTTTTTATTGTTGCAGGAATAAATCTATTATGAAATGTAACCTGATGTATTCTATTAAAATTTTTTAATTTTTTTTCAAGTTTTTCTGCCTCTTCTATATTTGAAACGACTGGTTTTTCACAATAAATGTGTTTATTTTTCTTTATTGCATACAACAACTGTTCATAATGATAATTATTTGGACTTGAAATATCTATAATATCTATTTTTGGATTTTCAATAATTTTTCTATAATCAGTGGTAATAAATTCAATTCCATATAATTTTTTAGAATTCTTTGCTGTTTCTTCTCTTGATGTACATATACCAAAAACTTTTGCTCTGAAAGGGCTGTCTGGATAATAATACTTCAAATTTTCATATCCATATGCATGAACTTTACCAATAAATCCAAAACCGATTATACCAACATTATAAATCTTTTCCACTGATTTTATTATATCATATCTCTAAAACTGTTTTAGTAAAAATAAACTTCTTATAAATTGTGAAGGAAGAACTGGAAAAGTAAGATATGCATCTATTGAATATTCAACTATAAAATCTTCTATTGTTCTATCAATTTTTGTCAGAAGTATGAGAATTTTACAATCTTTAAATTTACTCTTTATTATTTTAACAAATCTTTTCACTTCTAAAAGTGGTTCTACAATCTCTAAAACAAGAATTTCAATAGGAATAAAATTGTCTAAAGAATTTATTAAAACTTCTCTATCATCCCACAAAAAACCTTCACAATCATATCCATATCCACAAGCACAATTTAAAAATTCCTCAAGTAATTTTTTTCCTTCTGTCACAATTAAAATTTTCCCCATGAAATTATTTTAGCGTATATAGTTACTAAAAGTCAACAATAAAATTAATAACTTTTAGTTTGTTTAACATAAAGACAAATAAAGGTAGAATAAAAAAATGAAAAATTATATCTTTTCGAAAGAATTAGGTAAAAAAATAAAAGAAATCAGAAAAACAAAGAAATATACTCAATCTGAACTTGCTTGGGCAATTGGAGTAAGTCCAAATTTTATAGGTCTTATTGAAAGAGGGAAAAAAATGCCAAGTTTAAAAACATTATTTAAAATAAGTAAAACCCTTGAAATTCCAATTTCTTATTTTTTTGAAGAATTTAAATATCAATTGCATGAGGAGGATATATTAATAAAAAAAATAAGTTCACTTTTGAAGGAAACATCTGAAGATGATAAAAAGGTTATCTATAAACTTGTTAAATCTATTATAAAAAGGAAAAAATAATTTCATTTTTCTTTAACAACAAAATTCTTCAATCTCCCAATCTTTTCTATTTCAATTTCAACAATATCACCTTCTCTTAAAAAAATAGGTGGTTTCCTTGCAAATCCAACTCCAGAAGGTGTGCCTGTCAATATAATTGTTCCTGGGAGAAGCGTCATCTGCTTTGATAAATAACTTACAATCTTATAAGGATTAAATATCATATTAGAAGTATTTGAATCCTGCATAACTTTTCCATTTAAAATAGTTTTTATTTTTAAATTTGTTGGATCAATTTCTGTTTCTATATATGGACCAACTGGACAAAAAGTATCAAACGATTTTCCCCTTGCCCATTGCTTATCTTTTTTTAACTGACAATCCCTTGCACTTACATCATTTCCACAGGTATAACCAAAAATATAATTTTTTGCTTCTTTCTCTTCAACATTTTTACATTTTTTCCCAATTACAATTACAAGTTCACATTCATAATCAACTTCGTCGGGTGCTTCTTTCGGTAAAATAATTGGAGATAAATGCCCTGTTAAAGAAGTAGTCGCCTTCAAAAAAATGATTGGATATTCAGGAACTTTTTGCCAGCCCTCTTCTGCATGTTCTTTATAATTTAAACCGAGAGCGATAATATTTGGAACTTGACATGGAGGCAAAAACTCAATTTCCTCCAAATTAAAATTCTCTCCTGTATATTCAAAATCATTGTTAAAAATTTCACCATTTATAGCATAAACTTTATCATCTTTAAGAATTCCAAAATATTCCTTTTTTTCAACTATAAATCTTAAAAATTTCATTGTCTGGATAAGTATTCTTTATATTCTTTTGAAATTTGACTTATTTCAAAAGATATTATTTCCGGAACTTGATAAGGATGAATTTCTTTTATTTTTTTCTCAATCTTTTTATAATTTTGCTTTTTTGCTTTTATAAAAATCAAATATTCATTCCCTTTTTCAATCTTACCTTCCCACCAATACTGGCTTTCAAAAGGACCTATAATCTGACAGCAAGAAACCAATCTTTCAACAAGAAGATTTTTAACAATTTTCTTTCCAGTTTCTTTATCAGGAACAGTTGTAAAAATTTGAATAAATTTCATAATTTCTCCTTAAATTTCTTTATTTCTGGATAAATATCATCATTTTCTAATTCTTTTATTTGTTGATATAGATTTTGTATTTGCCTTGAAATTCTTCTTGGTGTTAAAACCTTTACCTTAATTATTAAATCTCCTTTCCCATATCCATTTAACCTTGGAAAACCCATATTTCTCAACCTTAATAAATCACCATTTTGAGTTCCTGGAGGTATTTTAACCTTTGCTTTCCCTGTCAATGTTGGAATTTCTATCTCATCTCCTAAAACTGCCTGACTAACTGTAATTGGAACTTCTATATAAATATTTTCTCCATCTCTTTCAAAAATTGGGTCTTTTTCAATAAAAACTGTTACATAAAGGTCTCCTCTTTCTCCTTTGTTTACACCAACATCTCCTTCTTTTTTTAATCTCAAACTCATTCCAGATTGAATACCAGGTGGGATTTTAACAAGTATCTTATGCATATTCCTCACTCTTCCTGTCCCTCTACAGTTCGGACAGGGGTCTGATAAAATCTCTCCTTCTCCTTTACATTTTGGACATGTCTGAGAAATTGTTATAAATCCAGAAGTTCTTACAACTTGACCCCTACCATGACAGGATTGACAAGTAATCTTTCCTGTTTTCCCTTTACTCCCTGTGCCATTACAGATAGGACATTCATCAAATCTTGAAACATTTATATATTTTTCTGTTCCTGTTGCTGCCTCTTTTAATGTTATATAAATTCTGTATTCAAGGTCAGAACCTCTAATTTTTGTCCTTTGTCTTGTTTTTGTTGTGAAATCTGAACCAAAAATATCACCAAACAAATCATCAAAAAAATCACCAAAGATATCTGAAAAATCCATTCTTACTCTTGAAAAATCCTGAGTCCAATCAAATCCAGAAGGTCCAAATCCAGCATGTCCATAAGTATCATAGATTTTCCTTTTTTCAGGGTCAGATAAAACCTCATATGCTTCAGTAACTTCTTTAAACTTTTCTTCTGCTTCTTTATTACCGGGGTTTCTATCAGGATGGTATTTTAAAGCGAGATCTCTATATGCCTTTTTTATTTCGTCTATTGAGGCATCTTTTGAAACACCTAAAACTTCATAATAATCTCTTTTTTCTGCCATAATTTAATTTTAAACCTTATAAATAAAAAAAGCAAGGGGAACCCTTGCTTTTAAGAAAAACTCAGGGGTATCCGGAAATAATCTCAACTCCTTAGAAAGGAGGTGATCCAGCCGCACGTTCCCGTACGGCTGCCTTGTTACGACTTCGCCCTCCTTGCCGAGTGTACTCTAATACCCTCCCTCCCTTTCGGGTTGGGATAAGGTATTTCAAGTACCCCCGACTCAGTTGGCGTGACGGGCGGTGTGTACAAGGCCCGAGAACGTATTCACCGCGGCCTGGCTGATCCGCGATTACTACCGATTCCGGCTTCATGCAGGCGGGTTGCAGCCTGCAATCCGAACTGGGGCTGGCTTTTTGGGATTTGCTCCACCTCGCGGTTTCGCGTCCCTTTGTACCAGCCATTGTAACACGTGTGTAGCCCTGGGCATAAGGGGCGTGATGACTTGACGTCATCCCCACCTTCCTCCGGCTTAACACCGGCAGTCCCTGTAGAGTTCTGCCTTTGAAAGGCGAGTAACTACAGGCAGGGGTTGCGCTCGTTCCGGGACTTAACCCAACACCTCACGGCACGAGCTGACGACAGCCATGCACCACCTGTGCTGGCTTCCACCTAACGGTGGATCGTTCCCCTTTCGGGGTTCTACTACCAGCATGTCAAACCCAGGTAAGGTTCTTCGCGTATCGTCGAATTAAACCACATGTTCCACCGGTTGTGCGGGCCCCCGTCAATTCCTTTGGGTTTCAGCCTTGCGGCCGTAGTCCCCAGGTGGGGTGTTTAACGCGTTAGCTTCGGCGCCGATCCTTAACGGACCAACACCTAACACCCATCGTTTACAGCGTGGACTACCGGGGTATCTAATCCCGATCGCTCCCCACGCTTTCGTCCCTGAGCGTCGGTTCAGGAATAGAAGACCGCCTTCGCCACTGGTGTTCCTGCCGATATCTACGCATTTCACCGCTACACCGGCAGTTCCGTCTTCCTCTTCCTGACCCTGAGTTAGATAGTATTGGTTCCAATTCTTTGGTTGAGCCAAAGGATTTCAGAACCAACACATCTAACCGCCTGCGGACCCTTTACACCCAGTCAATCCGGGTAACGCTTGCCCCCTCCGTATTACCGCGGCTGCTGGCACGGAGTTAGCCGGGGCTTTCTCTGGAGGTACCGTCATCTGCAAAAGCAAATTCTTCCCTCCTAACAGGGTTTTACGACCCGAAGGCCTTCATCACCCACGCAGTGTCGCTGGGTCACCCTTTCGGGCATTGCCCAAGATTCCCCACTGCTGCCTCCCGTAGGAGTGGGGGCCGTATCTCAATCCCCCTGTGGCTGGCCGTCCTCTCAGACCAGCTACCCGTCATCGGCTTGGTGAGCCATTACCTCACCAACTACCTGATAGGACTCAGGCCCGTCTCAGGGCGTTTTGCTTTTTAGGCAAAACTTTCCTTTTCAGGAATTTCACCTGAAAAGTTTATCCGGTATTAGCCCACCTTTCGGCAGGTTATCCCGGTCCCTGAGGTTGGTTACCCAAGTGTTACTCACCCGTTCGCCGCTTTCCCCCTTTCTGACTGATTATAAAACCAATCAGAAAGAGTTCGTCGCCCGACTTGCATGTGTTAGGCACACTGCCAGCGTTAACCCTGAGCCAGGATCAAACCCTCTGGAAATTTTCCGGATACCCCTAATTTTCAAAGAACACTTTTTAAACCATATATATTATACCTATCCCTTTATAATCTGTCAAGGGATATTACTCAGCAGGTGGTGTTTCTGGTGGTGCTTCTCCTTCTGGTGGTGGTGGAACTTCTGGCATACCTGTTTCAGGCGCAGTTGGGACTGGCGCTCTCTTCGGCATTGCCTGCTTAATTATGAAAAACAAAGCCACCAGTATTATTATTATTAGTATAACCACTGCTGCTGGATTTTGTTTTTTTTCTGCCATCTTTTTTCACCTCCTTTCTAATATTCAGAAAAATTGATTTTATAATTATACCCTTTTTTAAAAAATTGTCAAGTCAAAATTTGTTATAGTGTAAAATATCTTTTAATTTTCTTTTTGGAACATGCATGATACCTTTTTCATCTTTCCAGTATTTTATAGAACCAGTAAATTCTTGAATAACACTTTCTTCGTCAGGATATCCTAAAGCAATAATTGTGTCAATTTCATAATTTTCTGGGATTTCTAAAATTTCTCTTAATTTTTCTCTATTTATAGAACCAATCCAGCAAGTTCCAATCCCTTCATAAGTTGCAGAAAGTAAAATATTTTCAACTGCTGCGCCTACATCATGTTTTGGTGTCGGTGATTTTATATCTTTATTTATCAATACAACAATATATGCAACTGGTCTTTTCCCTTCTGGAGGAGGTCCATCTTTTCCAAGATATCCTGCCCATCCAGTTAAGGGGAATATTTGTTCTACCAATTTTTCTTCATTTACGATTATATATTCAATTGGCTGCATATTTGCTCCACTTGGAGCAATTCGTGCCATATCTACAAACTTCTCAAGTAATTCTATTGGTATCTCTTTCTGTTTAAATCTTCTTATCGTTCTTCTTTTTTTAATTATTTCATAAATATCCATATTTTTAATTATACTACTTTTTTAATTTTTTACAAATTCAAACTATCAAAGTAGATTGCTAAACTTCGGGGCGTCCGGATTTGAACCGGAGACCCCCAGAACCCCATTCTGGTGCCCTAAACCGGACTGGGCCACGCCCCGTTAAAAATATTTTTCTTTTATTCTTTTTATATAATTGATACAAAATTCATCTTTACCTGTCAACATCTCACTTACATATATTGCTTCTCTTATATCAGGTACTGTTGGATCAATTATTGCTGAATCAAGCCCTTCATAAATACATAAAGCAAGAAAATACTTATTTACAATTTTTCTCTCAGGCAATCCAAAAGAAATATTTGAAAGACCGCAAGTTGTTTTAACATTAAATTTTTTTACCTCTTTCAATGCTTTTAAAAAAATAATTCCATTTTCATAATTAACACTTACTGGCTCAATAAGACAATCAACAAAAATATTTTCTTTTTTCACACCTACTCCAGTCAATATATCAATCAATTTTTCTCCTATCTCAACTCTTTTTTTATAATCAGAAGGGATACCTTTTTCATTCATTGTTAAACATATAATCTTACTTTCAGGATATTTTTTTATAACTGGTAAAATCTTTTCAATCTTTTCTTTTTCTCCATTTATTGAATTTATCATCACATCCTGACTTTTAACAAAGGACAAAGCAAAATCAATAACTTCAGGGTCTGAACTATCTATAGATGGAGAAATATTGCCAACTTCATATAAACATTCAATTAACCACTTTATATCTTCCTTTTCTCTTTCTTTACCTCTACCAATCCCAGCATTTAAATCAATGTAATCAGAGCCAAAATCAATCTGTTTTTTTATTTCCTTTTTTATAAAATCTTTATTTTTCTTTTCAATCGCTTCCCTTATATCTCTTCTTGTTCCATTAATCCTTTCTCCAATTATAATCATCTTTTCTCCTTTTTTATTTTATATCTAAAATGAAAGGACCAGAAATAATCGGAATTTCAATTTGTTTATTACCAACTTTTATTTTTATAATTTCCTTCTTACCAAAATCACTTCTTATTATTAACAGTTTATTTTTTAATTTCAACCCTGAAATGACACTACCTGATTTTTCAGGCACTTCCCAGAAAATTGGTTCTCCTTTAAGAATAAAATCATTATACTTAAAACTTTCAGAATAAACCTCATGCAAAACTTTAATTTCTTCTGCAATTTCATTTAAAGGAGACCAGAGGCAGAATGTGTCAAATCTTCTAAATAATAAATGCCATAAAAGTTCCTTATACTTTTCTCTACTTAGAGGAACAAAATCAGATGGCAATTGTTTTGGTTTTTCAACTGTTTGCCAGTGAATAAAACTTATAATAGGAATATTTTCAGAAGTATTTTTGCCAACCGATGTTGCCTCTTTTAAAAGTGGATAAAACCATCTATATTCTTTTTCTTCAAAATTATAGTCATTAAAAAATCTATACCATGTATAAATTACTGGCATTGCAATTGTATATCCACTATATTTAAACTCATCAAACCATTTTCTATAAAGTGCATTGTGTTCCTTTTGATAAGTTGCTCCTTCAACTTCCTTTTCAAAATAATCCCACCAGTATCTATATCCATCATGTGGATTTACTGCGTAATTCCCTGTTAAACAATTTGGGAAATATTTTTTAATTGTATCAACAAAAACTTCTCTTTGTAAATCTGCTCTCTTTTTTCTTATAACTTTCTGGAATTCATCAAAATTTTCAATATCTTTTATATTTTTTCTACAGATAATACATTTTTTTGAATTGCTCCATGCTGAATTCCACTCAATTGGTCCATCTATTTCCCAGTCAACTACCCAGTATTTTATCTCTATCCCTTCATCCTTATATGCTTTTAAAAATTTCTCTAATCTTTCTTTTATAACATCATATCTTTTTTCAATTTTAAAAGGACATCCCATTTTCACAGTAGGAAGGAAAGACATATCAAAAAATACTTTCCCTTCTTCGTCAATATGCCCTGTCTCTTGGCTTCCATCAAAAAATCTATAAACTATTGATGTAGCATCTATTGCGACTGGAAAATTTAAATCTTTTTTTATCTTATCTATTTTTATTGCTTCTTTTATTCCACTCTCTATCCCTTCTTTTGGAATATACCATTTTGTAAAAACAACAATATTTCTTTCTAAAAGTTGATTTAAATATAATTTTAGTTCTTCTTCTGTTACATTTAAAGGAATGGAAACCCAAACAAAAAGTGGCAATCTTCTACTTTCTTTAATTTTGATTGGTTGTGTATTTTCTATAATTATATCTATCATATTTTTAGCACAGTTTCCGCTTTTCAAAAATAATAAAAATAATAAAATCAACAAATTTTTCAACTTTTTAATTATTATCATACTTGTTTTCATTCTGTTTTATTGTAATATAATTATATGAAAATTTCAAAAGAGAAATTTGAGAAAATAGTTTATCAGAAATTTTTGGAAATACCGGAAAAAATAAGAAAAAAAATAGAAAATCTTGAAATTATAATTGAAGATGGCCAAACTCCAAATTTACTTGGTTTATATCATGGAATACCTTTTCCAAAAAGGAAAACATCTTCCTATTCTCTTATTCTTCCTGACAGAATTATTCTCTTTAAACACACAATTGAAAAACATTGTAAAACAGAAGAAGAACTTGAAAACTTAATAGAAAAGGTTCTTCTTCACGAAATTGGTCATTATCTTGGTCTTGATGAAATATCTCTTAAAAAACTAAATCTTTAATTTAAAAAACATTTTGAAATTTATATCTTCTTAGGAAGTGTTAAATTACCTTTAAAACTAAAAATTTCTGCTTTTTTTAAATAAAATTTCAATCTTACATCTCCACTTAATCTTAAAAGTGGATTTTTAAACCTGATAGGTGCAAGAATATGATTTCCAGAAACAGGAATACAGTTTTCTCTTTCACATCCTGAAATTACTTTATTATCTTCAAGAATTTCAACTTGAACATATCCATCAGGTGCTTTTATATTTACAAAGATCTCTGGTATTCCAGAAATATGAAGAGGGCAAGTTATTATATATCCTTCACTATCTGTCTTCCAGGAAATAAATCTATCCCTTCCTATTTTACCTGTTCCAATACCCCCTTTACTTGCAACCCAGTGTTCTCCTTCTTTACCGCCATACCAGAATCTTAATTCCTTCCCTTCAGCCACTGGACAAATTGTCATAAGTGTCATACCAGAATCCCACTGGTCTTTTTCTCCCCTTGGGATAAAAGGTTTTCTATCTCCTACCCTATCCCAGTGAATTAAATCTCTACTGAAAGTTAGTTGTACTTCAAGAGGTCCTCTTGATAAAGATGGATCAACATCAAAAATCTGCAAAAATCCAATATAACCATGTCCATAAGGTAAAATAAACATTTTGTAGAACTCTCTATTTTCAGGATCTTTTTCATCTGGTTCAAGAATAGTTACCATAGGCGTCCAGTGAATTAAATCCCTGCTTTTACTTATCGCTATATGTCTTTTCCTTTTCATACCAAGTCTTGAGTAAACATTATATTGCTGATATGACCTTGTTGTAATCAAATAACATTTTTCTACTGGATCCCACATTAAACAATGAGCATCTCCATCATAAGGTAAAACAGGAGGAAAATGAAAATTCCAGTTTATACCATCTTTACTAAAAGCAACTGTAATACCTTGAAAATAAATTTTATCATCAAATTTTGAAAAATTACTACAAACAATTTCAGCATCAATTTCATTTGAATAATTAGGGACAACGCAACCAAAATCAATACTTAAAGCAGGATATTTTAGGAATTTTATTATATTATTTTCAAAACTTCCATTAAAAAATACTTGATTTAATTCTGGTTTTATCCAGTTTATACCATCTGAACTTTCTGCAAGACATAAATAAGAACCAAATCTTCCAAAAACCTGGTAATAACATATATACTTTTCTTTTTCAATATTATAAACAATACTTGAATAAAAAGGGTCATAAACATAACCACAATCAAATTCTGGTAAATAACTTTCCCATAATCTATCTGTTTTAATAATAGGATTTTTTTCATATTTTTCAATTTGATAAAAATTTTTTCTCACTCCATCTGCTTGTTCAATAAGTTTTTCATCAACAAAAACAAAATTATGAATATCTGCAAAATCCTGTTGTATAAATTTCCCTTCCATTTTAGATTATTCTATTTCAAATACAAAATCCTTACTTATTCCAGAAACAACTTCTTTTACTCTTAATATATATTTGCCTTCTTTTTCATTCAAGGCAAAATAAATGTCTCCTTTAACTTTCCCTTTTTCTCCTTTTAAATTTTCCATATAATGTTTTATTTCTTTCCCCTCAGGAGAAATAACATTGACATTAAAAATATGTGTCTCTGGTGAAGTTGGTTCTGTTTGAAGTTCAATTTCATAATGTAAAATTTCTCCTTTCTTAATTTTCTTTATTGAATTAATTTTTAAATCATTTATTTTATAAGGTAAAAACCCTATTATCTTTGCTTCCTCTGGTCCAACTTTTAAATTAAGTGTATCACTGATGCCTAAGTATTTTCCCTGCCTAATATCATAAATGTAAAATTTTTTAGGGAGTATCAACTTACATTCTTTCTCTTCGCCTTCTCTCCATGCAGAAATTATTCCAAGATATCTATGAGAACCAAGTTTATATCTATATGGTGTAAAGCCAATCTCTATATTATCTGGCTCATATTTTATCTCTTTTTCAATACCTACTACTTCCTCAAATACCTTATTTAGAACATTTCTTATTCCAGGCATATTCTCACCAGGATAATTTATAAAACCTAAATTTAATAAAATCCCCTTTCCTTTGCCATAATTATTAACTATAAAGATAGGGATATTTTCTACACTTTCCTTTGCTATTCCATTATTCAAACTTATTGAAGAATCAAGGTATATGACTGGTAAATTGCATACTAACTCACTATACTTTATATCAAAATTTTCAAATTTTTTTACTTCAAAATTTTCTGTCTTTTGTCTTACTCCAAATATATCATCTAAAATCCCTACATTTTTATAAAAAATACCATTCTCATCACAAACACCTGGTCTTATGTCAGCAATGACTATTCCACCATTATTGACAAAAGAAATAATTTCCTGTGCCTGTTTCTTTGAAATTGATTGAGTATATGGAAGAATCAAAATTCTAAATTTTTCTTTGTTTAAAATACCGTCTTCAAGTTGTTTATATGATATTATACGAAATTGATAACCACTTGTTTCAAAGTATCTCACAAAAAAGTTTAAGTTTTCACAAATCCAAGGCAGTTGCGGAGTTAAAGTAGAAGCATGAACACTTGTATTTGAATATAAAATACCTATTCCATCATCTTCTCTTTTGCAATTTATAAACAATTTACCAATCCCTCTTTTTATTTCTGGGATCTGCTCAACATAAGGTTTAAAATATTCATAAAAAGAAAGGTCTGGAGAAACAACTGACTGTTCTCTTGGAGGACCATGCCATATCCAGATACTATTGGCACCAAATAAAAGAATTTGCCATGGTTGAATTTTCCTGTTTTTTATCCCTGGTCCATATGAACCCTGCCATCCAAGTCCTAAAAGTGAATTTTCTTTTGAAAAATCCTTAAATGCATATCTTATAAATGGATGGCTATAGGGATTGTTCAAATCCATAACCTGGGAAAGTTTATAATAATCCTCAGCAGTAAAACTATTTGTAAAAGTATGACCTCTCTGACTTCCTTCATATCCAGTTTTAGCATCTGGAACAATAGATTGGATTGTCTCTCTTGAATATGCAAAAATACCTGTCCATGTATCTTCCATAAAAATTCTATAATTTATCCATAATGGCCTTAATTTTGTATTCTCAATTGCTTCTTTATATGTAACTGGCTTAATCTCTTCAAATGATTTATAATCTGTCTTCCAGTTTTGATTCAAATTTTTTATATTTCCATATTTATCCTCTAAATATTCATGAAATTTTGAAACACATCTATCACACCAGCAAAGTTCATATCTATCATAAGGAGGTCTCCAACTTGCAAAATGACATTCATCTCCAAGAGAAAATTCAAATGTTGAAAAATTTAATTCTTTCTCAACTTTACTTTTTAATTCTTTTTCAACTTTTGATAGATATTCAGGGTCATTTAAACATGGTTGTCTTATATGGTCTTCTGGTTTTCTATCCATTGTTCCCCATGGGTCTGTCTTTAAATCTACAAATCTTGTAGGGTTTGAAACATACCATAAATTTTCTAATATAGCAGCCAACCCAATCCCTGTATAATATCTTGAATCAAACCCAGATTCATAAATATTTCTACAATACCATCTTTCTGCATAAGAAATATTATAATAAGGAAACCATAAAATTGCTCTGAAGTCGTCTTTTGGTCTTAAATTTGAAATTGAAAAAAACTTTGTATTTTTATCAACTAAATTATTATCACTATAAAGTTCAAATTTTAACCATTGAAGGATTGAAAAATAAAATTTTGGTGGAGAAATTTTAAAACTTATTTTTTTCTCATTTATCTTTTCACCTTTAAAATCATAAACTACTTCATTCTGTAATCTCCCAAAATTGTCAACTAAACTTATTTTTAATTTCAAATTATCTCTCCCTTCCTTACTTATTACATTCACCTCTCCTGTAATTTCTTCTTCCTTTTTAAAACTGGTATTTATTGAAACATCTCCTATGTAATCATTTGAATTTACTTCAATGAAAGAACTACCAAAATTTATAATCTTTTCATTTTCTTTAACCCATATATCGGCAAAATAATTTCCTTTCGGTATTTTACTCTTTATTTCAAACTTAACCTTATTTTCTCCTTTTTTTAAATTCAAATCTTTCTTTTCTCCAAAAATTATCTCATTATCATCATTTCTTAAAAGAAATTCACATCTAACTTTTCTTTGTTCATCCGATTTCAGGACAAATTCAATATCAGAAAAAGAATTTATATCTGTATTTATATAGTCACTTCCTGAAATTTCTATCTTTGGTTTTTTTACATAAGAAATCATAAGTTGAATTATATAAGAAAGAAGATAATCATATTCTACATATTTTGTTTCAATAGGGCTTTTTACACTTCCAGGTGTTAGATTTTGAAAATGAGGAACAGAATATCCTTTCAAAAGTAAAATTTTACCATTCCCATAAGAATAAACTTCAAGAGTTGAATTTATAAAATTTTCAAAATCCTTATAATTTTTAAATTGTGGAAGCCCTTTAAATGGATATAAAAATTTTCTATCAAAACTTATTTTATTTTCAGTCACTTTTTTTAAATCCTCTGATTTTATATCCTCTCCTAATTTACTACCATACCAATCACCAAAATATGCTAAAAGGATTGCTCCTTCATTTACCTTATTTAAAATAATATCTCTGAATTTTTGAGGAAAAACATTCCATCTTACCTTGCCAAGAACAATAATATCATATTCCTCTTTAAGTAGTTCCTCTAAGTAGTTTTGATATTCCTGGTCAGAAACAGATACTGGCTTATAATAACCTGACCATATTTGAAATTTATCAGGTGTTGCAAGTGTAAAAACTTCAAAATTTATATCCATTCTCTGAGAAAGTTCAACTATCTCTCTGAAACCTCCATCCCTTCTATATGTAATCCAGAGTATATCAATTTTTCCATTTTTATAAGGATTTAGAAATTTTATATGAGGACTAATAAGTTCTGTTTTTGGTTTAAAATAATCGGTTTGAAACCAAGGCACTTGTGAAAATAGAAAATTTATTGAAAATAGAAAAATAGAGATTATTTTTTTCATTTTACCCCCTTTTTAAATTATATAGATTTTTTCTCTTTCAAACGGAAAATACGGAATCCTGAAATCCCAATATTTTCCTATCTCTTTTTCATTCCCGGAGAAAATAGAATAAATAACTGCTTTGTTTGCTTTAATTTTAAATCTTATATCTCTGTTAGTAGTTTTTAATATATCTGGATTCCCTTTCCATTTAAATTGATGAGAAATTGATTCCCCTTTTATAGGTATTGAATTTTCCATCTCAAATCCTTCAATTGGTTTTCCTGAAATATCTGTAATCTCTGCCTTTAAATAACCTTTTACATTAGCATTAATAAAAAACTTACCTGTTTCAGTCCAGAAAGGTCTTGTTAAAAGTAATCCATCCTCACAAACCAATCCAACAAATCTATCTGGCTTAATAAAAGCAAATCCAATGCCACTTCTCGGCTCAGATCTATCCCATACTTTTAAACTTTTTCCATGTGTTGTCCTTTGTCCTGTATAATAAAAACGAATTTCATCTTCAAGGAAAACAGGAGAACTTGCTGGCTGAATCTGTCCCCAATCCCATTCATTTTCTTTCCCTCTCTCTATCCATGGAGTATTTATTTCAATTCTATGCCATGCATATCCTGTTCTTGTATATGCAAGTTCTGGTTCTTGATATCCTTCCATCTTCCAGAAACCAAAATCATTTCTATCTGTATGGTATATCCATAATGTTCCAATTTCATATTCTCCATATTGTATTGCTCCAAGCCCATAAAACTGAATTTGAGGAAGGTCCAAAGGCGATTGGTCAATAACTGTCTTTGCTTCAGACCAATTTACAAAATCCCAAGATTCTGACCTTGCTATCCTTCTATCTCCAAAAACAGGACGATGATATGCCACATATTTCCCTGACTTTAATCTTAAAAGTGACATTGGACAATCTGGATTTGTTCCTATAACTGGATTTTTTCGTGAAGGATTCCAATGAATACCATCTCTACTATAAAAAACAGAAATACATCCTGAAGGAGAAGCACCACATATCATTTTATATTTTAATTCTTCTCTCTCTTCTTTATCATCATAAATAATCGCTGCTCCATGTGGCTCTCTATCAAAAACAAAATGTGTTTTATTCCCATCTATTATAATTGCATCTTTTTCAACCCTTTCCCATTTAATTCCATCTTCACTTTCAGCATATCCAAGAACAAGATTTCCTTTCCCTCTCATTATTGTTGTATACCACATCTGCCATAATCCATCAGGTCTTCTTAAAACTGAACCATATAAAGATATCCAGTTTTCTTCAAGTAAATGTCCAGAAACAAAAATTGGATTTCCTTCAAATTTTTTTGGTTTCTCTATTTTTCTTTTAAATCCATCAACTATTTCACAATGTCTAAAATCAAAAAATAATATCTTAACCATTTATTTAATTAACTGTTCCTGTGTCAAAAGCCAGAAAGATTCTGTTCCCCAAACATTCCACTTATAAGTATAAAGAAGTTTATGATTTGAATCATTTATCCATTTTGCAGAACCATCAAAAAACAAAACATTTATTCCCATTGGTAATCTATCTCTTCCGCTATGAGAATATCCTTCAGAAGTTGGTCCAGGAGGATTTCCATAATTCCAGGCATAATAACCCCATGCATCAGTAACCCACATATAACCCTTTTTAGCAGCCAAATCAACTTTACCTTTTGTCTCTTTCCATACATTTGCATCTGCATATGGTTTTAAGTTTATTGAATAGTTAATGTAAACTTTATTATTATTTATTGTTGTAGGATATTCAAACCACTGATATATCCATCCTTTGTGAAAATA
>JAMWCJ010000056.1 GCA_023818645.1 Candidatus Omnitrophota bacterium
TAGGATTTTTTATATATTTTATTTTGTTAATAGATAGGATAAAGAAGGAAAAACTTAAGATAATTTTAACAACTTTAATATTTCTACTATATGGAACAAGAACAATCTTAAGAAACTATGACTGGAAACAACCGGAAGAATTATATATTAAATCATTAAGATATTCTTTTTATCCTGCCCAATTATATGGAAATTTAGCATATTTATACATAATAAATGGTCAACCAGAAAAAGCATATCAACTGCTTCATCCGGTTATAGAAAGAGGTTTCAAAACAGAGTCAATTTTATATATGTATGGTGTCTCATTGAAAAATTTAAGGATCTATCAACAAGCCGAAAAAATATTTTTAGAAGTAATAAAAATAAATCCCAAAAATTATGAAGCATTAACTGAACTTGGAGAGATATATTTTTTAAAAAATGAAATTGAAAAAGCAAAGAAAACATTGGAAAAAAGTTTGGATTTAAAAAGAGAGTATCCTAAAACTTACTTTATTTTATGCCAGATTTGTCAGATTAAAGGCGAAAAAGAAGAGGCAATTTATTATTTAGACAGATTGATAAATTTTGCCCCTGATGATTTTTACCCTTATTATATTAAAGGACTAATTTTAAAACAAAATAGTGAATTTGAGAAGGCAAATGAGAATTTTAAAATTGCTTATTCAATATTAAAGAAAAGAAATGACTTTTATTCAATCTTTAATCTTGGACTTTTACTTAAAGAGATGAACAGAATAGATGAAGCATTAGATACATTTAACTATTTGAAAAAACTTAAACCAGAAGATATTGAAATAATGAATGAAATAGGAATATGCTATGCTTTAAAAGGAGAAGAACTAAAAGCAAAAGAGATATGGGAAAGCATTCTTAAGAAAGATCCATTATATTATCCAGCAAGAGAAAATCTTAAAAAATTGTCAGAAAATTAGATAACCGTTAAAATATTTAAGATAAATTTTTATAAATTGAAAATGACAAGGAATTTTAAAAATGGATTAACTTTAATGGAGGTTCTTATTTCCATATGTATTATTTCATTTATTGCATCAGCATCTCTTCCTGTTTTGCACAGAGCAAGAAGTAAAGCAGTTATAGCAAAAACAAAAGCGATTATAAATACTATTGAAGCAGCACTTTCCATCTATGAGACCGACTTTGGAGATTATCCACACAACCAAGGTAATGGGAGTCAAATCCTTTTAAAACTTCTTCAAGGTCCTGTTGAAAGTGATAGATGGAATGGACCATATATAAGATTTAAAAAAGAAGATATTGATGAAGAAGGGAATATACTTGATGCATGGAAAAATCCAATTATTTATAAATATCCACAAACAGATTATGATAATGTTCCTTTTTCTATAATTTCAGCAGGCCCTGATAGAAAATTTGGAACAAAGGATGATATAGGAAACTGGTAAAATAAAAGGAGGTGAAAATATGGAAAAATTGATAAGATGGCAGGAAAAGAAGAGAAAAAAACTTTATAAATTACTCGGTGAACTCCCTCCAAGGGATTATCCTGTTAAAGTTATAAAGAAAATTGAAGAAGAAAGAGAAAAATATATAATTGAAAAACTTGTTCTTGATTTAAATGGATACGAAGAAGTTCCAGCATATTTTGTTAAACCTAAAAATTTAAAAGGAAAAGTTCCATGTGCTATTTTTAATCATTCCCATGGTGGTAAACATTATCTTGGCAAAGATGAGTTTATTGAAGGGAATACTTATATGGCACAACCTCCTTATGCTGAAGTAATTACATCTTTAAACTTTTGTGGAATCTGTATAGATCATTTAAATTTTGGAGAAAGAAGTGGAAGGGATGAATTAACACTTTTTAAAGAACTTATATGGCAGGGCAAAGTTTTATGGGGTCTTATGGTTTTTGATAGTTTGAAAGTGATTGATTATGTCTTAACAAGAGAAGAAGTTGATGAAAAAAGGATATTTACAATAGGAATGAGTATGGGTTCAACAATGGCATGGTGGATGGCTGCTCTTGATGAAAGAATAAAAGTTTGTATTGATATTTGTTGTTTAACCGATTTTGAGACACTTATAAAGGAAAGAGGACTTCCAGGACATGGAATTTATTATTTTGTTCCTTCTTTATTAAAACATTTTTCAACTTCTGACATAAATTCTCTCATTGCACCGAGACCCCATCTTTCAGTTGCTGGTGCTTTTGATAGTTTAACACCTCTTGAAGGTCTTGAAAAAATAAATAGAAGATTGAAGAAAATTTATAAAAATTTTGGGAAAGAGGAGAACTGGCAACTTAAAATCTATAATGTTGGTCATAGGGAAACATTCCAGATGAGAAGCGATATAATTGAATTTCTTTTAAAACACATTAAATGAGAAGATTTGATTTAGGAGTAAAAGTTATAAAATTAGCAGGACAGTATTTAAGAGAAAATTTTGGTAAAATTTCAAAATTGAGTGAAAGTAGGTATGACATTAAACTCTTACAGGATATAGAAAGTGAGAAAATTTTGTTGAGTAATATAAAAAAATCTTTCCCAGAAGATAATTTTTTAAGTGAAGAAAGTAAAATTCATAAAAAAAATGAAAAAAATTTATGGATAATTGATCCTCTTGATGGAAGTTTAAATTTTTCAAAGGGGATTCCTCATTTTTGTATATCAATTGCTTTTATTGGACAAAATGAAAAATTTGGTATTATTTATGATTTCTTCAAAGAAGAATTATTTACAGGTATAGAGGGAGAGGGTGCATATTTAAATGATAAGAGAATAAAAGTCAGTGATATAGATACTATAGAAGAAAGTATATTGTCAATTGGATTTATGAGAGGGAAAAAAGAGATTTCATATGGATTGAAAATTTTTAAAAATTTAGCCAAGAATGTAAAAAGAATAAGAATAATGGGTTCTGCCTCTCTTGACTTTTGTTATCTTGCATCAGGTAGAATTGACTTATCAATTCATCTAAATTTAAATAGGTGGGATTATGAAGCAGGTGGTATAATACTTAAAGAGGCAGGTGGAAGGTTAGAAACAGAAGAATATAATGGAATTAAAGTTTTTAAAGCAACAAATGGAAAACTGGTGATTTAAAATGGAAAGAAAAAAAACTATGAAGTTAGAAGATGCTGTGATAAAACCGGTTTCAAATCTAATAGAAAGATTTAATTTGTTTATAAAGAATATAGAAAAGAGAGAAAAAATATTAGAGGTAGATGGATTTATATCAGATTTACTTAATGAATTGAAAGATGCGGAAAAAGGGATTCTTGGTTTTTTTGAAGAAATATTATTTATGTATCACCTTTCAGAAAGAATGGTTAGTATTGAGAATGAAATATCTCTTGTTGAAATTCTTGGAGAACGAACGAAAGAATTTTTAAAACCGGATTTCATAAAGATTTATTTGATGACAATTGATAATAAAATTTCTTCTGCTTATAGTTATCCTGTTGATTTTAATGACGGCTTCTTAACTAAAATAGTTGAGGAAGGTTTTGAGAAAGGTGAAAGTTTTTTATATGAAAGGAAGATTAATGGTAAATTTTATTCAATTTTGTTAATACCTTTAAGAACGACAAAAGAAAAATATGGTTTATTTTTAATTGGAAAGGAAAGAAAAAAAGCTTTTTCTCCTGAAGAGATTGCTCTTATGATTGCTGGGTCTGCTGTTATAAGTTTTTCAATTTCAAATATAAAACTGATGCAAAAAATGATTGTAAATGAAAGATTGGTAATGATAGGTCAATTAATTTCCGGACTTTCTCATGATTTAAGAAATATACTCACAAAATTTGAAAATGGAATTTATTTTATTGAAACAGGTTTAGAAGAAAAGGATATAGAAGATATTAAAATTGGCAAGGAGATCCTGAAGAAAAATTATATAAAATTGAAAGAATTTGTTCTTTCAATGGTTGATTATTCAAGGGATAAAGAAGTTTTTTTTGAAGATGTTAATTTACATTCTCTAATTGATGAAGTAATTTCATACTTTGAGTCCTATTTAAAAGAAAAAAATATCAAGATTGTAAAAGAACTTGATAAAAATTTAAATATTGTAAAAGTTGATAGACATAGAATGGAAAGAATGTTTTCAAACTTAATCCAGAATTCAATAGATGCTGTTAAAGAAAATGAAGGAATAATAGAAATAAAAACAAAATTATTGGATACCTCTTTTCAGATAATAGTTGAGGATAATGGCTGTGGAATCCCAGAAAAAAACCTTGATAAGATTTTTGATATATTCTTTACAACAAAAGGTTCTCGTGGAACTGGTTTTGGTCTTGCTATTGTAGAAAAAGTTGTTAAAGAACATAAAGGTAAGATAGATGTTATTTCAAAAGTAGGTGAGGGGACAACTTTTACAATAACTTTACCAAAATTATAAGGAGAGTTTTTTGAGAGATATTGTTATACTTTCAATTATTCAAGGAATATGTGAATGGTTTCCAATTAGTAGTTCAGGCCATCTTTACATATTTCATAAATTACTTGGATTAAAACCAGATATAAATTTAGATATTTTTTTACATTCTTCATCAATTCTGGCAATTTTAATTTTTTTCAGAAAGGAAATTTGGGAAATTATAAAAGTTTTTTTTTCTTTTGATACCGGAAATGAAAATTTTAAAACAATTTTATATATAATTTGTGCTACTTTTATTACAGGAATAATTGGTTTTTTACTTAAAGATTATGAAGAAATTCTTGAAAATAAAAAAGTTGTTAGTTTAGGTTTTTTAATTACATCTATCTTCCTTTTTTTATCTAAGAAAAATGGTAATAAGAGGATTGATTTTGAAACTTCACTTATAATAGGTTTATCACAGGGGCTTGCTCTCTTACCAGGAATTTCAAGGAGTGGTACCACTATATCTACTGCCAAAATTTTAGGGGTAAATGATAATGATTCATTTAATTTTTCTTTTATACTTGCTATCCCTACTATAATAGGTGCTATTTTACTTAAATTTGAAGAATTAAAAGATATAAGGTTTGATTATGTAATAACTGGTTTTTTAATAACTTTGCTTGTAAGTATTATCACTCTTTATCTTCTGAAAAAAATTTTTATAAGAAGAAAATTTCAATATTTCTGTATTTACACCTTTATTGTTTTCTTGTTTTCTTTATTTATCTGATTGGATATCTGCCAAAATTCAAACCACTTTCAAGAAATTCAATATAATTTTGTTCAAGTTCTGTTGGAATAGGAGCAGATTCAGGAATATCAGATGGTATTAAAATGAATCTACCTTTTCTTGCTCCCTGAATTAAGCAATCCTTTACTATATTTCTAATTTCTTCTCTTGTTCTAAAATCAAATTCCTCTGCTAAAATTCCTCCCATAATAGTAATAGAATCACCAACAATTCTTCTGACTTTCAGTATATTATTTGGCTGCTGAAAACTGTTAGAAATCGGTTCAATTATATCTATTGGCATTTTTAAAACAATTGGTAAAAGTTCTTCAATACCGTCGTGCCAGTGATAACAGATATAATTAAAATTCCCCCTCTTTAAAATTTCTATAAGCGTTTTATCAAATCTATAAACAAATTCTGAAAATGTCTTTTTAATGTCATGAAAATATTCTATCGGTAAATTTGGTGGTGTTGCATATTCAGCACCTCTTATTCTTATAATTGCATCTGAAATAGAAAAAGATACAAATTTATAAAGGTCAAGTAATCTTTCATAAATTTTTTCAAGTAACTGCATTATAAGTTTGGGATAATCAAGAGCAAATTTTGCAAAATCACCTGGAGCAAATAGAAAACCGACTACACCAAGAGGGTCAGGAAGAGCAACAACCATAATTCCTTTTTCTCCAAGTTTTTTTCCCTGTTCATAAAAATCAGAAAAATCTGGTTGATAAGGAATATATGGCAGAGATAAAAATTTATATATATCTTTTTCCCTTTTAATCCATGGTTCCTGAACCCACTGATGAATACTTAAATTTGAAGTTCTTGCAGTTCTTGTTAAAGGTCCATATTCTGTTTCAACAGTCAATTTTACAGTTTTTGATATTGGTGTATCCTGATATTCCTCCACTTTCAAATCAATTGAACTTGGTGCAGAAAAGAAAAATCCAGTCTTTGGTCTATAAAACTGAAATGTATCCTGTAATTCTTCTGCTTTTTTAAGTAAATTCTCAAAACTTTTATGTTTTGACCAGAAACTTTCATTATCAAAAGGATTTATTTTATATAAAGAAACAGGAACTCTATCAGGATAACCGCCTCTTAAAACAGTCAAAATTCTTTCCTTACTCGTCATTATTTTCTTCCCAATATTTTGTCAATTGCAAGTGAAGTATTATATATTCTTGTTTCTGGATAATACTTATAAGGTCCAAGTTCTGCTGTGAGATAACTATCATAACCAATTTCTTTAAGTGCTTTTATAACTTCTGGCCAGTTTACATCTCCTTCAAGTAAATCACAGAATCCATTTATATTTCCAACAGATAATTTGAAATCTTTCAGATGTATTCTTTTAATAAGTTTACCAAGAATTCTAATCCACATTTCAGGAAAACCAATAATTAAAATATTTCCAACATCAAAATATACTCTTACATATTCAGAACCAATCTCTTCAACAAATCTTTTCATTTCAAGAGGACTTAAGAGAAATTTATTCCAGACATTTTCAACACATATATATACATTATTTTTTTCAGCAAGTTCCACATATTTTTTTATAGATTCTTGACTTCTTTTATAAGCAACATCATAACTTACTATCTCTCCTTGGCCAGATAAAGATGCAACAACTCCAGGAACTACAAGAATTGCGTCTGTTCCAAGATAATTTGCTATTTTAATTGATTTTTCAAGTAATTTTTCTCCTTTTCCTCTTACTTCTGGATCTGAACTTGTAAGAGGATATTTCCAGAAGGCACCAGGTAATAAACTTGCCACTTCAAGTCCATTTTTCCTTATTAAATCTGCTATTTTTTTAACATCTTTTTCACTACTATTTACATCTAAAATTCCACCTTCTGTTAAATTTACTTCAACACCTTCAAAACCAGAATCCTTAAGCATTTTTAACCCATCTTCAAAACTTACACTACTCGGTAAAATCCACATATTTACACTTTTTTTCATAATTTCCTCCTCTTTTTAAATATGGTCAATTAATGGAAAAAATAAATCAATAGGTAAAAAATTTCTACATATTCTCTTTAAATTCTGTTCAGTTTTCAAAAAATCATCTGATAAATTAAAAAATAATCTTACCATCTCATCTTCTTTCAATCTTATTAAATTTACACTTTCCTGAATAAACTTTACTTTCCCATTTTCTTTTTTTATTCCAATTTTTTCTTTCCCTTCTATCTCAAACAAAATTTCTTCATTTTCTGGAATACCTTTTTCAATTAAGGGTAAAAATGTTTCAATTGTTTTTTTAAGAGACACAATCTTTATCATTCCTGCTGTTGAAACATTCCAACTTGATGATGCTTTTAATATTATTTCAGGGATTTCATAGAAATTAGGAAATTCTAAATAGAACTTACTTTTACCAAACCTTTCTGATAAATATTTTAAAATTCCAAGAATAATAAATGGTTCTCCTCCAAATTCATATACTTTTGTTTCTGATGACTGTTCATTTATAACAACATAAGAAAATTTTCCACCTTCGTCTGAATAATATAATGAAACAAATAATTTTTTGTAAATTTCATTAAAATATTCTGTATCTCTTTCTACTCTGTAACTTTTTTTATTATATGTATCAATAACCTTTAACAATACTTCTTTTTCTCCAAGATATTTTTTCACTTTTACAGAATTGACCTTTTGTTTTTCCAATCCCCTTAATGTAATAGTAAGATTTATAATTTTCCCTGAATTTTCATAACCAAAATTTATATATCTATGTCTATCTCCCCATAAAATTGAAAGAGGATAACCATCTTTTTCCATTTTTTTAATTGTTTCTTTTAATAAAGTTGTCATGTATCCCTTTCCTCTTTCTTCAAATTTGGTTGATACAGCACCAATTCCAGCAATCTTAATTTTAATGTTATTTTGAATTAAGGTAAGAGGAAAGATTCTTACAAGAGAACACAATTTATTATCCTCTTCAATTATTAAAATATTACTAAAATCTGTATTTTCCTGTTTCCATGATTGGGGATAAACTAAAGGAAAGAGATTATAAAAGTGTCCATAAACATCCTCTAAAAATCTCATTATCTTCTCATATTCATTTCTATTCGGATTTCTTATAACCATTACAAAAATTATAATACCGAAAGTTTAATCTGTCAAAACATTTTTCTTCCAGGTTAAGACATGTTTCCAAGTAGATAAAAAGAGGATACTCAATTTGTATAAATTATTAATTCTCTGGATTAAATCTTATAGAATATAAATCAGATTCTTTCATTTTGAATTTCAATCTTACAGGTTTCCCCTTTACCTGGGTTAAATTATTTTGCGAATCCCAAACTACTTCTATAAATCCTGCTGCTGATGTAGAATAATTAAGAATCAGTTTGTCTCCATCAAAAATTATCGGGTGCGTGATGAAATATCCGGTTTTGTCTGTCGCATGCACAGATACAAAACCATCCAACCTTATAGTAAATCTCCTCAAACGATTCTCCGGTATGTAGTATGCTTCTATTGAATAAAGAGATATCTCTGTTTGTCCCGGATTAAGTTTTGACTTTGTCTCTATCATCCCCCAGGCAAGCTAATTATTCTCCTGTTTATCCCTGCTTGTCATAAAAACTACTGCCAGTGTATACCATCTGCTGAAACAAACGCAAAAAGAACAGGTTTATCATCAACACGACCTTCTGCTACCGCCTTGTATCTTTCTTCTGGCTTTGCTGAAGGACTTGTGTCAATAAAGGGAGTAAATGTGTTTGAACAAAAACCTTCCAAAATTATATTATTCTTCTTTGAACCATTAAATTCATATAGATTGAGCTCAGGTTTAATCCAGTTTATTCCATCTGCGCTTTCTGCATAACAGGTAAATGCCGGATGTGTTCCTTCTCCATTTTGTTATTTCGTTTAGATGCTTGAGTTCATGGATATATTCACCTTCGGCATAATAAGGTTCTCCAAATAGACCTCTTTTTACCATCTCTTTGATAATGACATTTGCTTTAATATAGGTGTAGTTTCAGCCATCATATACAATGCTTTTGACCTGCGAGCAACAAAAACAATCTCTTTACATTCTTGTATTGAAACTGCAGCAGGGACTTCACTGAGAACATGAATGTTTTTAATACCGCTATTGCCTGTGAGGAGTGAAATTGCATTGGGGTGCCTATGATTACTGCTTGAATGTTTGATTTTTCAATCATTTCATAATAATCAAGGTATTTTTCTTCAGCACCGAGCGCAACTCTTGATTCTTCAATCTTTTTCTCATTCACATCACAGACAGCGTGTATTTTCAATATTCCACTTGCCTCGCAGGCTATTTTGAATGACCTTCCCCTTCCACATGAGCCAGCGATACCAACATTAATTTTTTCAATCACATTACCATCCCATAGCTGTGCTTGTTAACCTTAACACCCTGAAGTGTGATAACAGTTCTGCATGTTGGAAATTTTTCAAGTTTTTTCATTGTTTCTACAATGGCTTCTTTGCTCACCAGTCCTTCTATAACCATTTGAAACTCAGGATAAATTCTTATGTCAACACCATCCCAGAAGGAAAATCCATCTATCGGGTAATCTGTCATTTCAATAGCTCTTTTAAGATAATTAACAGGATTTCTATCATTATAAAACGCTCCAAGAAATGGCATAAGTTTTACTCGGCTTCCTTTCACAACACCTGAAAAAAATTTCATATCAATCTCTGCTGGTTCTCCTTCTATTGTCCAGGTGTATGGACAAAGGATATCAATAAGCCCTTCTTCAATCCAGGTTTTTACATCAAGTCCATAATACCAGCAAGCATCTTCGTTTGCATGGACTATGGCAACATTCAGCACTGAATTTTTCCCGGTATGCTCCAGTGCACTTCTCAGTTCTCTCATAAACTGTGTCACAAACTCACTGCGGACTTTTTCTGCGCGTCTGTCTGTTTCAGGAAACTTCGTTATATCCTCCCCATAGATTTCCTTAAATCTTTTTTTCACGGGTTCTTCATAACAAACAAAAGGAAATCCCCTTACAAAACAACTGGTAACTCCCTCAGCGCCGAATTCAACTGCCTCAGTAAATAGTTTAATAAATTCCTGTCTTACTTCCGGATAGGCAAAACTCATCCTGTTTACAGGTATTCCATCAATATCAATACACCTGAATTCAGGGTGCGCATCATAAAAATCAGAACGAAAACAATCCCATGGCGGGTTTGCGTGATACATTGCCATCCTGCAATAGGCAAGCGGTTTGATACCTAAACTTTTTGCAATTTCAAAATATCTCTGATGAACATTTTCGTTTTTCTTGAAAAACTTCGCAAGCGCTTCATAGCACTGCCTGGAAATTTCCCACGGGAACTCTGTCTTGAGAATTTTCTCAGGATCCCTTCTCTGAGATTGGTGTTTCGTCGGATAATCCGCCATGCCTGTTGAATTGATTCCCCTTGAAACATAGTCAGGCTTGATTCTGGCACAGGCAATAATATTCCAGCAGGCGTCATCAATATCTTCAGGGATTCCATAGTTTGAAGGAGTACCATCATCTGTAAGATGAATAAGATATTCCTTTTTATTTGTTCTTCTTTGAGGCTTTTTTAGCATCACATAACCAACAGCTGCCCTGACGCCCTGCTGCTGTCGAATAATTATTTCTTTTTCACCATCAAATTCTTCAGTTTTCCAGTATACCTCTTCAAACGACTGTTTTTTTGCGATCTTTGAAGAATGCCTGAGCCATTCAAAAACAGGATCTGTGTTGAGTTTAACCTTTATCAGGTCGCAGTAATTTTGAAAAAGTCCCAGATAAATCTCGTATGTGCCCTTTAATGGAATCTTTATTCTTACATCAGGTGCATTGCTATTTGGCTGAGCCAGAATTAGTTTACCTGAAAAATCTTCTGTCTTATAATCAACAACCTGCCATACGCCCTTTCTTGAATCGCCATAACTTATTTCATTCTGTCTTAAAACAAGAGAAAAATCAGTAAAAAGCCACTCCCAATCTTCAGCCATTTCTTCCATGTTCACGGTAATATTTCAAACCCTCAATAAATGTTAACACATTTTCCCTGTTTGTACCAGGAGTAATGGAACTGGACGCTGCGAGAAAAAGTCCTGTTTCAGGTCCGTTTTCAACAAGGAACCTCATCTGTTGCTTAACCTGATCAGGAGTTCCTTTCGGTAAAACCTCTGTGACAGAAACACCGGCGACAATTATCAAACTATCTCCATCTTTTGCTTTCATATTGCAGATTTTCACATAATCCATTTTTGCCTCGTATTGAAATCCCTGAAAGCCTTTTATTCCGCAATCAAGCAAATATGGTATCAATTCCGTCAGATTTCCGTCACAATGCCATATAAGATTTATGCCTGTCTTTAACACCGGTTCAATAGAACGATAAAAATGCGGAAGCCACATTTTTTCAAGGGACTTCATACTCACCAGCAGACCCCTTGAGTCAGCCATATCATGATCCAGCCGATAAAGAAGCGGCAGATTGCCTTCAATAATCGCTCTTGCCGCAGCGGCGTTGTGCAATTCAGCGTAATCAGCCTGCAGTGAAAAAACTTTTTCAACAACATCAGGATAAAGAAGGTAAGCCATAAAATAGTTTTCATAGCCGTAGTAGCCATAACTCAATGTTGGAAATTTTATATAAGAGTAGCCTGACTTCAATACACTCTCACCCAGTTTTTCCTGGATGGTAGTTTCCTGATTTATGATAGATTTTACAGTCAGTTCTTCATTAAATTCATCAACTGCTTTTCGCAGGGTAGGGATTAAAAACTTTTCCATATGCATAACAACGGCTTCAGGACTGTCAATAACAATACCGTCAAGCACAAAATTCTTAAGCCCTGTGGTTGGTGTTTTGCTTGTTTTCCCATCAAAACCTTTTTGTGTCATTGTAAGGGGGTTTTCAGGAATAAACTGATCAAGGCAGTT
>JAMWCJ010000057.1 GCA_023818645.1 Candidatus Omnitrophota bacterium
TTAAGTAGAATCAGGAAAGTAAAAGTTTCTACTCACTGGTTAACGCTGGAAATACCGAAACAGACAAGGAATCTAATAGAAAATTTGGACTTACATATTACTTAACAATTGGGAAGTTACGGATTAATTGTGTTTTGGTAAGAATCAGATAAATTTTTTTAAAGTTCAGAAGTAGAGATAATTTTTTTTAAGTAAAGATAGATTAAGTTCTGTATAAAAATTAGTTTTAATCGTAATCATTTGATAATAAATAAGTTGCGTTAAAAATGTCGGATAAGAAATATTATGTTAACTTTTTTATTCCAGAAAATTTTTAACCTAAAAGTAAGTTCTCAAGAAAACTTATAAAATTAAAGAAAATCTGAGAAAAAATAAAAAATTTTTCTGAAAAATTTTATAATTTTATTATTGAAAAAATTTCTAAAATTAAATTTATTAAGTATTTGAAAATTAAAAACTTAATTATTAAAAATTTTAGATAAAAAAATTGAAATTTCGTAAAGAAAAATTAATGGAATTGCAATTAAAATTTGGGTAAAAATATCCGTTGTAGGAGTTATTATTGCAGATAAAATGAAAGAACCTACTATAGCAAACTTTCTTTTTTCTTTCAAAAATCTTGAGTTAATTATTCCAATATAAGCAAGTGAAGAAATAAAAACTGGAAGATTAAAAATCAGCCCCATTATCAAAAGGAATATAAAAAGAAAATTAAGATAGTTTGTTATTGAAATTAAAGGTTGCATAATACCTTTACCAAATGAAAAAAGGACTTTAAGACCAAAAGGAATAATTACATAATAGGAAAAAAACATTCCCAATAAAAATAGAAAGGGGAAAAAGATAAAGATCATTTTGATAACTTTTCTTTCTCTTTCAGTAAGTCCTGGTCCGATAAAAAGATAAACCTGGTATAAAAAAAATGGGATTGAAATAATTCCACTTACAAAAAAAGTAATCTTTAAAATTGAGAAAAAAGGTTCAACTGGTCTAAAAAATACAATTGTTTCCTGATATTTTTTCAATGGCTTTACTATAAATGAAAGAATTTTACTGGAAAAAAAGTAAGAAAAAAAACTTATACATATAAAAAATACAGAACAATATATAATTCTTTTCCTCAACTCTTCTAAATGTTCTATAATACTTAAATCCTTTTCTTCCATCTCTCATTCTTCTTTTTTTTCTTCTTTTTTCTCTTCTTCAGAAGTTCCTTCTTTCATCCCTTTTTTAAATTCTCCAAGTGCTTTCCCAAGTGACCTTCCAATTTCAGGTAATCTTTTAGCACCGAAAAGAAGAAGAATTATAAAAAATATTAAGATAAGTTCAGGAGCTCCTATATTAAACATTCTTACCTCCTATTAATTAATTTTTTTCTCTTCTGTCCTTTATTTGTAACTCTTATTGCTGACTCTCCAAGAACTGGACAATTTTGTTCACATTGACCACATCCTACACATATTTCAGGATCTACTACTGGTTTCCCATTTTCATTCTTATAAACTGCTCCTACTGGACATACTTCCATACATACAAAACAATCTTTATTTTCCCTCCAGACAAGACATCTATTGGTATCTATTTTAGCAGTTCCAATTTTTACTTCTTCAAATTTTACTTTTTGAATTGCTCCAGTTGGACAAACTTTTCCACAACTTAAACACAATAGACATGCTCTTTCTCTCGGTTTAATAAAAGGTGTTCCCCATTCAAAAATTCCTTCATCAATCTTAACTGGTTTAAGACAAAAAGCAGGACAAATTTTAATGCATTCACCACATCTAATACATTTATATATAAAAACATCTTCTTCTATTGCTCCTGGTGGTCTGATTAAAGTAGAATTTCTTGTTATTTTGAATTTTAGTCCATATATTAAAAATGCCCCTACTCCAAAGAAAAATTTCAAAAATTCTCTTCTTTTCATTTTTTCATAAGTTTTTTTATCTTATTTCTTAATTTTACCCCAACTAAATAATTTAAGTATCCAAGCGGACAGATATTGTAACACCAGAACCTTGGAATTAAAAAACTTAAAAATAGCACTAAAATCAAAATAAAAAGAAATTTCTTTATCATAAGACCTTTCATTAAAATTACATAAGGATCAAAAATCCAGAAAACAAAAGGAAAAAAAGAAAAAATTGCTAAAAATGCTCCAACAATAATTAGATAAAATATATAAACCCTGATCAACTTAAACCAATTTGGAATTTTTATATTTATTTTTAATTTTTTTCTGAATAAAATCATATTTATATAATCAATTATTCCGCCAAGAGGACATAACCAGAAGCAAAAAAAGTTTCCTAATAATATAAGCATGAAAAAAATCCCAATGGATGGTAAAAATAAGTAAGAAAAGTGTAAAGTTGATATTGTTGTGAAAATAGCAAGTAGTAAATCAATACGGAAAAATAGATTTAAAGGTAATTTTTCTGAAAAAGGAAAAGTTGTTTTTTTAAAAAAATAAAAAAATAGAAAAATAAAAATACCCTGTGTGAATGTTCTAAGAATTTTTTTATACATTTCTTATTTTAACTTTATTTAGGTCCATTATACCAAGACCCATCTCTGCACCATATTGTATATGAAGGACGCTCTCCGGAGATTTACCAAGGAGAGTTGTTCCATAAGCATCAAGTGCAACTATATCAGTTCCCGCTATTACCATATCAAGTTGTTTCAGTTCCCCTGGTCCCTGAGGTCCTCTTGTTAACATAATTCTTGTTGTATCAAGTATTATTAATTTTGTTTTTGGTAGTATATACTTTGTAATTTCTGCTATACATCTGTGCAAATTTGTTCTGTGAAAATATCCCCTGTCTTTAACAATCCCCATAAAATTTTTCATTGCAATTGTAACAACTCCTCCTCCATGAACTTTTACAACTGGAACATCTATCAAAACATCACATTCAACAACATCTTTTAAGACTTCTGCCTCTTTTAAAACATCACCGCCTACATTCACTTTTACCCATTCAGTTGGTGGTTTTATAATTCCTCCTGCTTTTTCAACACTTTCTTTTATTCCACTTGTAACAAATGAAACATTCCAGTTATTAACAGGATTCTCTGTAACTATAACTTCTGCACCAACCTTTTTACAGAGTTTTACAAGGGCACTAACAACATCTGGATGAGTATTTGCACCCTGCTCTGGAGTTCTATTCCATGCAATATTTGGTTTTATCACAACTTTTTGTCCTTTTTTAACAAACTTTTCTATTCCACCCATCTTTTCTATGACTTTAAATGTAACTTCTTCATAATTGGACCCCTTTCCTACAAAAATTTCACTTCCCTTTTCTTCAGCAAAAGAAATATTTCTTTTCCCTTTAAAAATATTTGAAAAACTTATACCTGCTAAAAAGATAAAACTATTTTTCAAAAACTCTCTCCTTTTCATATTTACCTCCTTTTAAGTTTTTGATAATCAATAACTTAAATATTATCATTTAAAGTTTATTATTAAATCCCTTCAAAAATCATTTTACCATAAATTTTAAAAACAAAAAAATTTCATTATAGATTTTTTCAAAAAGAAAGGTTTTTGACAAAAATTTTAAAATCGGGTCAAATTTAAAACTTCTTTTAATGCCTCATCATCTCCCTTTGTCGGAGAAAATTCAAGACCTATAAAACCATTATAATAAGTTTTTTCTATTACCTTAAATATTACTTTATAGTCAAGTTCACCACCAACAAGTTCATGCCTTCCTGGAACGCCAGCACAGTGAAAATGTCCAATATAGTGAATAAATCTTTCTATTGTTGAAATAATATTGCCTTCTGTTATTTGTTGGTGATATATATCATACAAAATTTTCAAATTTTTTGAATTTACCTCTTCTAAAATATCAACCGCTTCTATTGTTTTTGCTAAAAAATACCCTTTATGGTTTACAATTGGATTAAGTGGTTCAAGTAAAAGAATTAAATCTTCCTCTTCTACAATTTTTAATATCTCTTTTAATCTTTTTATAATTCTTCTTCTTGTAATTTCATAAGATTCTCCATAAACAATATTTCCTGTTGTTAAAATTAATTTTTTACAATCAAGTGTTTTTGCTATTTTTGCAGTTTCTTTTGCTCCTTTTATAAGATCTTCAATTTTAACTTCGTCTGTTGTTAAAGATCCATTCGGTTCAAAGCAAAAAGTTGACAAAGATAAACCAGTTTCTTCTTTTACATTTTTAATCTTTTCAATGTTTTTATTCTTCCATCCCCAGAATTCAAATGCAGAAAATCCAAGATTTTTAACTTTTTTTATTTTTTCTTCTTCAGGTATGCCTTTCCAAAACATTTCAATACAAACAGAAAATTTAAC
The DNA here is from genome assembly GCA_023818645.1 of Candidatus Omnitrophota bacterium. Classification (GTDB taxonomy): domain Bacteria; phylum Ratteibacteria; class UBA8468; order B48-G9; family JAFGKM01; genus JAMWDI01. The sequence goes on from JAMWCJ010000057.1 coordinate 4,334, forward strand.
CATAATAATTCTCCTTTATTTTAAAATTTTTACAGGATAACCATTTTTTAAGTATTTAACCGTTATCTCAGGTAATTTTTTCTTCAGATATTGTGTAAATTTTATAAGCCCTGGTGTTTCACTTACCTCATGCCCGAGTTCTATAATTCCAATTTTTAAATCTGAAAGTGCTCTTATTGTATATTCATCAACTTCACCAGCAATAACAGTATCAACATTATAGGATAAAATTTTATCAATAAATTTTGAATTAATACTTAATCCTAAACCTCCAACAAGACACCCTACCCTTTTAACCTTTTTGTTTGGTTCTGTAATTCTCAAAAACTCTACTTTATATCTTTTCTTTAATTCTTTTGCCACATTTTCCAATTTCTTATTTTCAAATTCATAGACCCTGTAAAGATTTTCTTTAATTAAAATTTTACCTCCTGAAAGTTGGTCAAAAACATCAAAAATAAAATTTTTATCAATTGTATAATGTAATCTTAAAAAATTAATTCTGTTTTTTTCAAGAATTTCTTTTCTGAAATCACTTACAACACCACTTTTATCACCGCCAGCATATTCAGGAGGGAAATATAAATCTTCATGAGCAATTAATAGATTAAATTTATTTTTAACTGTAAAATCCAGCACCTTTTTTGACACCATCCAGCATACAACTATTCCATTTATTTCATCTTCATAATACTTATATCTTAACCCTTCTTCAGATCCCAGATTACCAAATTCACTCTTTATAAATTCTAAGAAATCTAAACAGTTCATAATTTCTTAAGTTAATAACTTATTAAGTTCATAACTTTATAACTTACTTACTTGTATATTCAATTTTTAATTTCTCTTCAACTGCTGCCTGTGCTGCTGCAAGTTTAGCAACAGGAATTCTATAAGGAGAACAAGATACATAATCCATTCCAACTCTATGGCAAAACTTTACACTTTCAGGGTCTCCACCATGTTCTCCACATATTCCAACTTCAAGATTTGGATTTGCTTTTCTTCCTTTTTCAATACCAATTTTTACAAGTTGCCCAACGCCTTCCTGGTCAAGAGTCATAAATGGGTCATCCTTTAAAATTTTCTTTTCAAGATAATTGAATAAGAATTTACCAGCATCATCTCTACTAAATCCAAGTGTCATCTGTGTAAGATCATTGGTTCCAAATGAGAAGAAGTCAGCCTCTTTTGCAATTTCATCAGCAGTCAAAGCAGCCCTTGGCACTTCTATCATAGTTCCTACCATATATTTAATTTTAACTCCATATTTTTCCATTACTTCTTCAGCAACTTTAACTACTATTTCTTTCTGATGTTTAAGTTCCTCAACATTCCCTACAAGAGGTATCATAATTTCAGGAATTACTGTTTCTCCTTCTTTTGCAAGTTCACATGCTGCTTCCATTATTGCCCTTGCTTGCATTTCTGTTATTTCTGGATATGTTATTCCTAATCTACAACCTCTATGACCAAGCATAGGATTAAATTCATGAAGTTGCTCTACCCTTTTAAGAATCTTTTCTTTTTCTTTAATCTTTTCTTCAGATTCTTTTCTTTCTTTCATCAATGCTATTTCTACCATAAGTTCTTCTCTCTTTGGTAAAAATTCATGTAAAGGAGGGTCAAGAGTTCTTATTATTACAGGATATCCTTTCATTTCTTTGAATAAACCTTTAAAGTCCTCTTTTTGAAATGGCAGGAGTTTATCAAGTGCTTTTCTTCTCTCTTCCTCTGTTTCTGCCATAATCATCTCAACAACGACTGGTAATCTTTCAGGTGCAAAAAACATATGTTCTGTTCTGCAGAGTCCTATTCCTTCTGCTCCAAACTCTCTTGCTTTTTTAGCATCTCTTGGTATATCTGCATTTGCTCTTATTCCTATTTTCCTTATTTCATCTGCCCATTCAATAAGTGTTTTAAATTCACCTGTTATTCCTGCTTCTATTGTAGGAACTTTCCCTATCATAACATTTCCACTACCTCCATCTATTGTAATCCAGTCACCTTCTTTTAATTCTTTATCTTTAATTTTCATAATTCCTTTTTCTTCATCTATTTGTATTGCTCCACATCCAACTACACAGGGTTTTCCCATCCCTCTTGCAACAACTGCAGCATGCGATGTCATTCCACCTCTACTTGTTAAAATTCCCTTTGCTGTTGCCATACCGTGAATATCATCAGGACTTGTCTCTTCTCTTACAAGAATTACTGGTTCTGTTTTCCCAAGTTCTTCTGCTTTATCTGCAGTAAATACAATCTTCCCACTTGCTGCTCCAGGAGAAGCAGGAAGCCCCTTTGCAACAGTTTCTACTTTTGCTTTTGGGTCTATTATAGGATGGAGTAATTGGTCTATTTGTGATGGCTCAACCCTCATTATTGCTTCTTCTTTTGTAATTAATCCCTCTTTAACCATATCAACTGCTATTTTTACTGCTGCCAGAGGAGTTCTTTTTCCTGTCCTTGTTTGAAGCATATACAATTTCCCTCTTTCAATTGTAAATTCAAAATCCTGAACATCTCTATAATGTTTTTCCAGTTTATCTGTAATTTCTCTTAATTGTTTATATACTTCTGGCATTTCCTTTTCAAGTTCACTGATTGGTTTTGGAGTTCTTATTCCTGCAACTACATCTTCTCCTTGTGCATTTGTTAAATATTCTCCATAAAACTCTTTTTCTCCAGTTGATGGATCCCTTGTAAAACCAACACCAGTTCCTGAATCATTACCCATATTCCCAAAAACCATAGTGCAAATATTTACAGCAGTCCCAAGGTCATCTGGTATTTTATTTAGTTTTCTATAGGTTATTGCTCTTGGATTGTTCCATGATTCAAATACAGCATTTATAGCCATTTTTAATTGTTGCATCGGATCTTGTGGGAAATCATTTTGTGTTTTTTCTTTATATATTTTTTTAAATTTTTCAACAATCTCTTTTAAATCTTCTCCTGTTAGTTCAGAGTCGTAATGAACCCCTCTTTCTTTTTTCTTTTCTTCAAGTATTTTTTCAAATTCATTTTTATCTATTCCCATAACAACATTTCCAAACATCTGAATAAACCTTCTGTATGCATCATAAGCAAACCTTTCATTACCTGTACTTTCTGCAAGTCCTTTAACTGCTTGGTCATTGAGACCGAGATTTAAAATTGTATCCATCATCCCTGGCATTGAAAACTTTGCTCCTGAACGAACCGAAACTAAAAGTGGATTTTTTGTATCTCCAAATTTTTTACCAGTTACTTTTTCCAGTTTCTTTAAATATTTGTTTAATTCATCATCAAAATCATCTGGTAATTTTTTATTATTCTTATAATAATATCTGCACATTTCAGTTGTAATTGTAAAACCTGGAGGCACAGGAACTCCTGCATTTGTCATTTCAGCAAGACCTGCACCTTTCCCACCAAGTAAGTCCTTCATATCCTTTGTTCCTTCTGCTTTACCCTCTCCAAAGAAATAGATATATTTTTTCTTTTTACTCTGTTTTGCCATTTTTTACCCTCCCTTTTTAAAGTATAAATTATATGATATGAAAATCCCAAAGTCAAATATTATTAAATAAACTAAAATTCTGACATAAAAAATATTTTTGAAAAGGAAAATATCTCTCTTGGAGTTAACTTTTTTAGAAATTTTTCTATAAACCCATTATTTTTCAGTAAATTTTATTTCTTATTGTATGATATGATTTAAATGGATAAATTAAGAACTTACAAAGGATTTTTTATGTTAGAACTTCAGTTTTTTTATTCCTCTGTACTTTTTTGTAATTTCAGTATCATCTGTATTATTTACTCTTCAAAACTGTGAAAGAAGAAGATAAGTTCCTAATGCAAAGAAAAAAATAGAAAGAATAAGTTTTACTGCTGGTAGATTTTTTGAACTGAATTGAGCAAGTTTCTGAGAGGTTGTTCCTAAATAAAACAAAGAAAAATAAAAAAGAGGGAAAACAAAAATATGATGTAAATTGATAAAGGAAAGAAAAACAACTAACTCCAATAAGAAAATAAATAAGAAAAACAGAAAAAATAAAAGAAAAACCAATAATTAAAGTCGCAGGGATTAATCTTTTCTTTTCAGGAATATTTAATTTTTCTGCTATTGCTTCAAATATTATTTTGCTTTCTCTTTCTTTTAAATTGAGAGTATTTCTCAAACCTTATATCTGGTCCATTCCTTTTAATCTGTGGTAATAATTCTTTATCTGGTGCAACTAAAAGAACAAATCCTGAATAAAAAGTAGAAAGTTCTTTCAAACTTATTTTTACTCCTTGGGTATATAATCCTTTTTTATTTAAGATTTTATACAGAGCATACATACTCATTCCATCTGGATATTTCTTGATTAAAGAACTTATTTCTTGGGAATCAGGGTTAATCCCGAAAAATTTATAAACAACAAGAAGAGATTTTATCCCACAAAGAAAGTCTGTTTTAGGTTGGGGAAAAGGGAAATTGGTTATCAAAAGAAAGGAAATAAAAAATATTGTTTTTTTAAAATTTTTTAAAAGAATCATTTTTCATTAATTCTATAGTAGGGACAGTTATTTTTTAGGTACCATAAAAGAAACACCTGTTCTTTCATCATAAACTTCAGTTCCTGGTTCAAAAGTTAGTTCAAATTCTTTATCTTCTAATCCTTGATTAATTCTTATATCTCTATATTCTATCACTGTTTCCTTAGGATGTTTACTAATGGGAAAGAAAAAAATTACTTTGGTCGGAAACCATATATTTTCACCAAAGTTTTTTAACTCAATTGAACTAAATACTACAAATGGTTCATTTATTTTGTTGCTTGACCATATTTCTATTTTCTTAGGGAAAAATCCTTTTTCTTTTGCTATCCAAATTTTGTATCCACCACTATATCTCCATTTTTCAGGTAACTCTTTTTCTGAAGAAGCAAATCTTGAAAACTTTGGAAGATATATAACAAAACATTCATCTCCTTCTACAAATTCTTTTTCAGATATTATTTTTGCATTAGGATCAGACAAAACTTCTTCTATTGTAACTCCCGGCCAAAGAAGCCAAATTAAAGAAGAAGGTGGAATTTTTGAAATACTTCTATTTGTAAATCTCCATATATTCTCGCTTTCAAGAATTTCTCCTTCCTTTTTTATCCAATCCGATAATTTGCTTCCCTCATAAAAAGTAGCAACAGTAGTACCTTTTTGAAGAAAATAATCAAGAGATACTTGTAATATTTTTTTCTTTCCTGTAGATTTTTCTTCCATAAGAATATTCATATACTCCCTTCCTTCACCAGGTTTATACTTCCACTCTATTTCTGCTACAAGGTTTCCTGATCCAGAAGTATATCTAACATGAGCATCTTTAATGAGAGAAAGATGATATTTTAATCCAGAAAGTATAAATTCTTTTTTTGAAATATCCTTCTCAGAAAATCCGCTCCCTATAAGTAGTAAAAAAATAATCAACATTTTTAATTTTATTATTTTTGCTTTAATCATTTTTCCCTCCAATTTTGTTTAGAATTCTTATTCATTTTTACATTGATCCCAATTTCCACAACTTTGTGGGGGATAAATTTCTATATTAGTTGCTACACAAATACTATTCCAGCAATATCCTTCATAAGCACGACCACAGGATACAGTTTGTCTCCAACATGTAATTCCTATATCTTTTCCTATACAATACATGTTTTTTCCTCCAAAAAATTCATCACATGCATTACATGGCGTATAGTCACTTTTCCCAAAACACTTAAGATAATTATTTACATGAGCACAATGAGTAAAACCTCCGGGAGCCAAAGGATTAGTTTCGCATTTCCTATTATTTACACATGTCCATCCTGCCCATATATCCTTCATTTCTCTTATTTGCAATAGATGTAGAGTTTTTGTTGAATTTTTACTAAATGAGAATAAACTCCAAAATAAAAGAAAGAATATCACAACATTTATAAAAAACAATTTCTTCATTTTTCTTCACCCCCTTTTAAAAATGTTTTTACTAATGAAGAATATATTCCCTCTGGGTATTTCCTCAGATATTCCTCCCATGTCTTTTTTGCTTTATCTTCTTTTTTACTTTGTTGATATAATAAACCAAGTTATACTCAGGTGGTTCAATTTTTATTCTTGGAATGGTATTTTTTAATTGAGAAATTTTTGAAAAGTAAACTCCACTTCCAAATCCCAAAAGAAAACTAATGACACTAATACCCATCCACATTTTTTTATTTTTCATTTCTAAAAAACATTATTTTTTATTTGGCTCAAACCACATATCCAAATCAGCATCATAAACTCTATCAACCTGAGATATTGGAATAGTGAAAACTTCATCTCTTACCGGTTGGTTAATCTTAAGAGTATTAATGTCTATCTCTACATTTGATGTTTGAGCAAGTTTACCATTTTCAAAATAAGCCTTAACTTCTATTCGGATTGGAATCACTATACTTCCACTTTCTTTTTCAAATATTTTTGTTTCTAAAACTTTTGTTTCAGTAAAAGTCATGGTAAGATGATCAGTTCCTTTCCAATAAATTGGGAAATAATTTAAATCTTCTGCAAAAAAAACTTCATAATTCTCTTCTTTCCCACTTCTAAAGTCAGTCTTTTTGTAAAATATTATGTTAATACCTTTATGTCCAAATTTTTCCGTGTTTTGAGTTGTAACTGCTTCTTTTGTTAATCGTAACCATATATCTGGTTTTTGTAAAGTTTCTATGTTTATCGCATCTCCTTTCTGAAAAACAAACATAAATGGAACCAGAAGCGGATTTAAGCCATTATAAGGATTTTGAGATTGTAAATTATTGGACGATACAAACAATATAGATTTGTTTCTTATTTCTAAAAATTGATATTTTTCTCCATTATACAGAGATACATATCTACCTTTTCCATCTCCCATAGGCACTTCACTTCTATATTTTGTTCCTTTTAAGATAAAATTCATCCCTGATTCAAACTTATTTATTGGTAGTTTTTGAAGTTTCATAATTTCTTCAGTGTTAGATACTGCAACTTTTGATGAAAACTCAGCAGAATAAAGTTTCTGAAAATATTTATTTTGAATTTGAAGAATTTTTTCAACTTCTGAAGCAAAAACAAAAGAACATAGATTAAATAGTATAGAAAGAATAATCACAAAATCAAATTTTTTTATTAATTTTTTCATATTTACCCCCTGTTATATAACTTTACTCATTTTTTTTGTTTCTTTCAAGGACAATTTGCATCTGGATAAATTCTTAAACCACCACATCCTCTTACTGAAATTAAACACCAAAGGGCATACCAAGGATAATGTGCGCCGCATTGGTCATTATCCCAGTTGGACCAACTACCTTGTGTACCACATGGTGAAGGTACTAATCTATATTGAAAACTTGAAGGTTTAACTCTACATTCACCATTACTTTCTGGATATTTCTCAAGATATATTTTCCAAATTTCTTTTGCTTTTTCTAAATCTTTCTTTTCTTTATATAAA
>JAMWCJ010000058.1 GCA_023818645.1 Candidatus Omnitrophota bacterium
GGAAATTTGTTTTTCCTTTTATTTTTATAATATCTATAAGTTCAAGTTCAGGATATTTACATAAAACTGCACAGGAAATTATTTCATCATCTCTATAACTGCTGTCAATTCCACATATAATATTTATCTGCTTTGAGATTGGTTTTATTATAACTCTATTTCTTAACTCTTCCTGTATTTTTTTCCCTTCATCTTTATCAACATCCCATTTATGAAGTTTTTTAACTTCCATTATTTGGCAAATTCAACTTCTCTTTTCTCTCTTATAACAGTAACCTTTACCTGTCCTATATACTCCATATTCTCTTCAATCTTTTTCGCAATCTCCTTTACAAGAACTCTTGCATCATCATCTGTAATTTCTTCTGGTTTAACAATCACTCTCACTTCTCTTCCAGCAGAAATTGCATAAGCAGAATCAACTCCTTTAAAAGAAGAAGCAATTTTTTCAAGTTCTTCTATTCTTCTTAAATATTTTTCAAGAGTATCTCTTCTGGCTCCTGTTCTTGTAGCAGAAAGAGCATCTGCGATCTGGGTTATAAGTGTATATGGTGTATTAATTGATATATCATTATGATGGTGTAAGGCAGCATTTACAACTTCGTCAGATTCTCCATATTTTTTAAGAATTTCTCCTCCTATTTCAGGATGAGCACCTTCAACTTCCTGGTCCATTGCTTTCCCTATATCATGAAAAAGTGCTGCTCTTTTTGCAATTTTAGGGTTATATCCAAGTTCAGAAGCAATAATTCCAGCCATAAATGCACATTCTTTACTATGTATTAAAAGATTCTGTCCAAAACTTGTTCTGTATTTCAATTTACCAAGCAATTTTACAAGTTCTGGATGGACATTTTCTATCCCTATTTCAAATAATACTCTATTTCCATCCTCAACAAGTTGTTCTTCAAGTTGTTTTTTGGTCTTTTCAACTATTTCTTCAATTCTTGCTGGATGAATTCTTCCATCTGCAATTAATTTTTCAAGTGCCTGCCTTGCAAGTTCTCTTCTATAAAGATTAAAACAGGAAATTGTAACCGCTTCAGGAGTATCATCAACTATCAGGTCAACACCTGTTAGTGCTTCAAAAACTTTAATATTTCTTCCTTCCCTTCCTATAATTCTTCCTTTAATTTCATCAGATGGTAAACTGACAACAGATATAACACTTTCTGTTGCTTCTTCAGGCGCAAGTCGTTGCATTGTTGTTAATAAAATTTCTCTCGCTTTCTTTTCGGCATTTTCTCTTACTTCATTTTCAATTTTTTGTTGTAATTTTATGGCTTCTTTTCGTGCTTCTTCTTCCATTATTTTCAAAAGTTGATTTTTCGCTTCTTCTCTTGAAATACCAGAAATTAATTCAAGTTTTCTCTTTTCTTCTTCTATAAGTTTTGTATATTCCATCTCCTTATTTTTAATTTCCTCTTCTTTCCTTTGTATCTCTTTTTCTTTTTTTGAAAGTTCTTCTTCTCTAATTTCAATAATTTCTGCTTTTCTTTCAATTGCAAGTTCTTTTTGCTGTAATCTTTTTTCCTGGAACTGTAATTCTTTTCTTTTATTTTTTGTCTCTTTTTCAAAGTCACTTCTTAACTTATAAATCAGTTCTTTTGCTTCAATATCTATTTCTCTTTTTTTCTTTAGTGCTATATCTTCTGCTTCTTGTATAATTTCTTTTGCTCTCTTTTCTGCTGATTTAATAGTTCTTTCACTGACATATTTTCGCCATAAGTACCCAACAAGTATTGAAATTGCACCCCAAAGAATAAACCAAGGGATAATAAGTTTTAGAGTATTTATTGAATTTATCATTTTTGCCTCCCTTACTTTAAAAACTAAGTAAAGGAGTTATCCAGCACGACAGACAGGAAGGAATTTAAGAAAAATACTATTTAAAAATTTGTTTCTATGTTTTTTATCTATCCCAATTTTTATTTCCATTTTATATCCTTACCAGTCTGACCGATTTTATTGCTGGAAACTCCTTTATTTTTAATAATACCTCTTTATCAACTTCCTGGTCAAGATTTAAAACAGTTATTGCTGGTCCTCCTTTTCTCTTCCTTCCAAGAGTCATTGAAGCAATATTTATACCCTTATTTCCTATAACTGTTCCAATATATCCCATAATTCCAGGTTTATCTTCATTATAACAGACAAGTAAAATACCTTCCGGAACTGCTTCAACTGAAAAACCATCAATTTTAACAATTTTCTCTTCATTTCCTACAAGTGTTCCTGATAAAGAGACAGTTTTTGAATTTTTTACTTCAACTGTTATCAAATTTGTAAACTCAGATGGATTTTTTTCTCTTTTTTCAACTAATTTAATTCCTTTTTCTTTCATTATTAATAAAACATTTATAGGATTTACTTTCTTCTCTTCTTTTAAAAGTCCAACAAGGATATTGGCTCTCAGTATAGAAAGGTCATAATCTACTATTTCTCCTGAATACCTAATTTCAACACTTTTTAAATCACCGTCAAGCATCTGTCTTAAAAATAATCCAATTTTCTCTCCAAGTGAAAGATACCTCCTTAATTTTTCATATGTCTTTTCATCAAGAGCAGGAAAGTTTACAGCATTTTTAACAATTTTCTTTTTTATCGCATCAACAATTTGAGTTGCAAGTTGGCATGCGACACTGACCTGGGCTTCTTTTGTAGAGGCGCCAAGATGTGGTGTAACTATAACATTTTCAAACTCAAAAAGAGGTGAACTTTCAATGGGCTCGTTTTCAAATACATCTAAAGCAGCACCCTTTACCTTTCCATTTTTAAGATATCTTATAAGCGCCTGTTCATCTATAATTCCACCTCTTGCACAATTAACAATCATAACCCCATCTTTCATCATTTCAAATTCTTTATCTTTTATTAAATGATATGTTTCATTTGTAAGAGGGAGATGAAATGTAATTATATCTGATTGTTTAAGGAGCCCATCAAAATTTAACATTGTAATTCCCAGTTCTCTTATTTCTTCTTCTTTAACATAGGGATCATATCCAATAACTTTCATTCCTATACCTTTTGCAATACTTGCAACTCTTCTTCCTATCCTTCCAAGTCCAATTATTCCCAAGGTTTTATTATAAAGTTCAGTTCCTAAAAATTTCTTCTTTTCCCATTTTCCATTTTTTAATGTCTGGTTTGCGATAGGTATATTTCTTGCAAGTGAAAAAATAAGTCCTATTGTATGTTCTGCTGCAGAGATTGTATTTCCTTCAGGAGCATTCATAACAATTACACCATTCAATGTTGCCGCCTCTATATCAATATTGTCAAGTCCAACTCCTGCTCTTCCAATTATTTTAAGATTTTCCCCTTTTTCTATTACCTCTTTTGTTACTTTTGTTCCACTTCTTACAATTAATACATCATAAGGAAGGATAATATTTTTAAGTTCTTCAGGAGATACCTTCCCTACTTCATTTACTTCAAACCCTTCTTTAATCAGAATTTCCTTCCCTTCTTTTTCAAATGGTTCAGTTATCAAAACTTTTATCCTTTTCATATTTTATCCCTTTTTATAAAATTTTATTTTCTTTTTTTTATTTTGTCAAAATTTCATCAAATTGGGGACCTTGGCACTTTTCCATTTCTTTCAGGTTTATTTTTATTAAATTTTTGTTTTTCAGAAAGAAACTCAATAGGTGGAAGGTAACTTAATAATATGTCCTGCATACTTTACTTACATTCTTTCACTCTTTTGCTCTCTTACTTAATTCCTTTATAACTTTCCTTTATTTTCGCATACTATTCTATCTTGTTTAAAATTCTTAATACCTTCTTTTATCTCTTGGAAACAGAACAAACTTCGCTACACATTTACCAGGGAGTTCTACCTTTTTCACTTCCCTCTTTTCCTTTTATCTACTCCTTCTAATTTCTGTAGTGTATAAGAGGGTTACCTTAGGTATCTCAAATTTTGGAAATTTATAATGTATGATAAAATACTTTTTGGAGAAGAAAAATGGTCAGGTTTTACAATACTCTTACAAAGAAAAAGGAAGATTTTTATCCAATTGAGGATAAGATAGTAAAGATGTATACCTGTGGACCTACTGTTTATGATTTTGCCCATATTGGTAATTTCCGTGCCTATGTATTTGAAGATTTACTCCATAGATTTCTTGAATATATTGGTTATAAGGTAATAAGAGTTATGAATATCACAGATGTAGATGATAAAACAATAAAAGGAGCAAAAAAAGAAGGGATAAGTTTAAAGGAATATACTGATAGATACATAAAATATTTTTTAGAAGACATTAATACATTAAGATTGAAAAAGCCAGATTTTATGCCAAGAGCAACTGAACATATAAAAGAGATGGTTGAACTTATAAAAAAATTATTAAACAAAGGATATGCTTATTATAAAGATGGTTCAATCTATTTCAGTATTTCAAAATTCTCTTCTTATGGAAAACTATCGGGAATTGATTTATCTAATGTAAAGATTGGAGCAAGTGTTGATGCAGATGAATATGAAAAAGAAGATGTGAGAGATTTTGTTTTGTGGAAGAAAGCAAAGGAGGAGGAAGGTGTCTACTGGGACACAGAGATAGGGAAAGGTAGGCCTGGTTGGCATATTGAGTGTTCTGCGATGAGTATGAAATATCTTGGTGAGACATTTGATATCCATACAGGTGGAGTTGATAACATTTTTCCCCATCATGAAAATGAAATTGCTCAAAGCGAAAGTGCAACAGGTAAAAAGTTTGTAAATTACTGGCTCCACTGTGCTCATTTGCTTGTTAATGGTGAAAAAATGTCAAAATCAAAAGGCAATTTTTATACTTTAAGGGACCTGCTTAATAAAAATTATAATCCAGTTGCTATTAGATATCTTCTTCTTTCAACCCATTACAGAGATCCTTTAAATTTTACAGAACAATCATTAAGACAAGCAGAAAATACAGTTAGAAATTATAATGAGTTTTATAAGGGGTTAAATATATGTGCTTCTGAAAAGTATAATCAAATGATAAAACAGGAGATTGAAAAAGCAAAAAAAGGGTTTATTAAGGAGTTGAGCGATGATTTAAATATTTCATCTTCTTTATCAAGTATTTTCAATTTTATAAAAACTGTAAATATTTTCTTTTCAAAAGGAGAATTTGGCAAAGAGAATGTAAAAGAAGTTAAGGAATTTATGGAAGATATTGATAGAGTCCTATGTATAATTGAAAGAAAAGAAGAATTTCTCCCAGAGGAGATTTTGGATTTAATAAAGGAAAGAGAAAAAGCAAGAAAGGATAGAGATTTTGAGAAAGCAGATAAAATAAGAGAATTTTTAAAACAAAAAAAGATAATACTTGAAGATACTCCTTATGGGACAAGGTGGAAGAAATTAGATTAACCTTTTTCCTTAAGAAAAATTTAAATCCTCAACAATATTTCATATTCATTTAACCCTCTTATTTTTAAATTCTATGGTATAATAAAGATATGGAAAGAAAAATTATGGATGGCAAAGAAATAGAAGAAATTTTGAAAAGGATGGCTGAGAAAATTGAAAGAGAGTTTAATAGAGAGAACCTTGTGCTGGTAGGAATAAAGAGGAGAGGAGCAATACTGGCTGATAGAATTAATAAACTTTTACCCAAACAAATACCTGTTGGATATCTTGATATTACTTTTTATAGAGACGATTTCAGTAAAATTGGTGCCCATCCAGTAGTTGGAACAACAGAGATATTATTTGATATAGATAATAAAAAAATTATTCTAATTGACGATGTTTTATATACAGGGAGAACAGTAAGGGCAGCACTTGATGCCTTAATTGATCTTGGAAGACCTGAATTTGTTAAACTTTTTGTTCTTATTGATAGAGGTAATAGAGAACTTCCGATTTCACCTGATTTTGCAGGGAAAAGGATTGATATTAGAAAGGATGAAATGGTTGAATTAAAATTAAAAGAAATAGATGGAAGGGATGAAGTAATTATAGTGAAAAAATGGACTGGAAAAGAAAAGACCTCATAGGGCTTGAAGATTTAAAAAAAGAAGAGATAGAAACAATATTAGAAGTGGCGAATAGTTTTAAAGATGTGAGTGCCCGTTCTGTTAAAAAGGTTCCTGCTTTAAGAGGTAAAACTATTGTTAATCTTTTTTTTGAACCAAGCACAAGAACAAGAACTTCTTTTGAACTGGCTGCAAAGAGATTAAGTGCAGATGTTTTAAGTTTTGATGTTAGTTCATCTTCTGTTTCAAAAGGTGAAACAATTGTAGATACTGCGAAAAACATAGAAGCAATGAAGGTTGATTGTTTTATTGTAAGGCATTCTATTTCTGGAGCACCAGAAATTATAAGTATGAATGTCTCTGCTTCTGTTATAAATGCAGGAGATGGTTGTCATGAACATCCAACTCAAGCGCTTTTAGACCTATTTACTGTCAAAGAGAAATTTGGAGAAATTAAAGGTCTAAAGATTTCAATAATTGGAGATATATTACACAGCAGGGTTGCAAGGTCAAATATCTGGGGATTTAAAAAACTTGGTGGTGAAGTATGTGTCTGTGGGCCACCACCCTTAATTCCCAAAGGTATTGAGAATTTAGGCGTAAAGGTAACATATAATTTAGACGAAGCAATAGAAAATACAGATATAGTTTATCTTTTACGACTTCAAAGAGAACGACAAAAAGAAAATTTTCTTCCTTCTTTAAAAGAATATAGTTTTCTTTACGGATTGGATGAGAAGAAATATGAAAAATTAAAGAAAAAAACTTTTATAATGCATCCTGGACCAATGAATAGGGGCATAGAGATATACTCAGATGTTGCTGAAAAAGATAAATCTTTAATTCTTGAGCAGGTAACAAATGGGATTGCTGTAAGAATGGCTGTTTTATATCTGACAATAGGAAGAAAAATATGAGTTTAAAACTTTCTCCTGTCATTTTGTATGAAAAAGAGTTAAATCAACAGCAGTTTGAAATAGTTAAAAATGCTGAAGGACCATGTCTTATTATTGCTGGTGCAGGAAGCGGAAAAACAAGAGTTTTAGTTTATAGAGTTTGTTATCTTATAGAAAAAGGCATTTCTCCATCAAATATTCTCCTTCTTACTTTTACAAATAAAGCAGCAAAAGAAATGCTTACGAGAGTTGAAAAGATTTTAGGTTTTTTCCCAAAAGGACTTATTGGAGGGACTTTTCACCATGTTGCAAACTTACTATTAAGAATATATGGGAAGGAGATAAATATAAATCCAAATTTCACAATTATTGATGAGGAAGATTCTATTTCAATAATTAAAGAAATAATAGAAAAAACTGAAAAAAAAGAAAAATTTCCCCATCCTTCAAAAATAAAAGAATTTATAAGTTTGTCTATTAATACTTGTGAAAGTTTAAAGGAAACAATAAACAATTTTTTCCCTGGATATGCTAATTTAATTTCAGATGTAGAAAAAGTTTATAAAGAATATCAGAAAGTTAAAAGGAAATTGAATCAACTTGACTATGATGATTTACTTGTTTACTGGCTTAAACTCATGAGGAATGAGGCAGTTGCTGATAAGATTTCTTCCCGTTTCAAATATATACTTGTTGATGAATATCATGATACAAATAAACTACAGGCAAAAATTTTATATCTTCTTGCAATCAAACACAAAAATATAATGGTTGTTGGAGATGATGCACAGAGTATATATTCATTTAGAGGTGCGACAGTTGCAAATATAATAGAATTTCCAAAAATCTATCCAGAAGCAAAGATATTTTATCTTGATATAAATTATAGAAGCACACCTCAAATTTTAAATTTTGCAAACGATGTAATATCTCATAATAAAATTCAATTCCCTAAAAATCTCTTAAGCGTGAGAGAAAATGGTGTAAAGCCAGTTATAGTAAAATGCAGGAATATGAAAGAAGAAGGAATTTTTGTTTCACAGAGAATAAATAAGTTAATTGAAATTGGAATAGAACCAAAAGAAATAGGTGTTTTATTCCGTTCAAGGTATCAGGCAGGAGAACTTGAAATTGAATTATCAAAATTAAAGATACCATATATAATAAGAGGGGGTTTAAGATTTTTTGAGCAGGCACATATAAAAGATATTGTTGCATACTATAGAGTTAGCGAAAATTTTAAAGATATTTTATCCTGGAGAAGAATATTCAATATAAGTGAAGGTATAGGAGAAAAAGGAATTGAGAGATTGATAAATTTAATTTTAAAATCTGAAACTTTTGATGATTTTAAAAATGAAATAGTGAAATTAAAATTGATAAAAAAAGGAAAAGAAAGTTTAGAAAAACAGATTGAAATTATTGAAAAAGTGAAAAATCTTTCACTTTCAGAAGGGATTGAACTAATTTTAAACTCTGGATATGCAAGATATATAACCAGGAAATATAAAGATGATATAGAAAGGTTGGAAGATATAAAGAGTTTGAAAGAGATTGCATCTTTTTATTCAAATGTTTCGGATTTTTTATCTGAAGCAGCATTACAGGAATATTCTAAGGGTGAAAACCCAAATATAAAAAATGCAGTAGTCCTTTCAACAGTTCATCAAGCAAAAGGACTTGAATGGAAGGTTGTCTTTTTAATAGGTGTTTGTGATAACCATTTTCCACATCCTTATTCAGCAAAAGACCCAATCGCACTTGAAGAAGAGAGAAGGATTTTTTATGTTGGAATAACAAGAGCAAAAGAAGATCTTTATATAACTTACTATTCTTATGACAATTTCAAATATATACCTATAAAAAAATCAATATTTATTGAAGAAATTTCTCCTGAACTCTACGAAGAATGGGACTTAACCTTTTAAGGGATTTATTAATAAAAAATGAAAAATTTGACACTTATTATTTTTCTTATTACATATTGTGGGATTGTTATAAAAAGGGATAAATCGTTATATTTTATTTTTGGTGCTATTTTCTTACTATTAATTTTAAAAATAATTGAGGTTAGTGAAATTCCAAATTTTATAAATTATAATGTTCTTGGCATCTTTTTAGGAACAAGTATTTTGTCCTATCTATTTGCTTATTCAAAAGTTCCGTCGCATATAGTAGATAAAATTGTTGAAAAGAAATATTCTACAGGTATTATTTTTTTATTGATATGTATTATCACAGGTTTTATTTCTGCCTTTGTTGAGAATATTGCTACAATAATGATAATGGCTCCTGTTGCTCTTGAATTTACAAAAAAATATAAGATAAATCCAATTCCTCTTTTTGTTGGTATGGCAGTAAGTTCAAATTTACAGGGTTGTGCTACAATGGTTGGAGATAGTCCCAGTATAATTCTTGCGATGGAATCTAATTTAAATTTTAATGACTTCTTTTATATGCCTGGTTATAAACTTGGATTGAATTCTGGGAAATTAGGCATATTTTTCTTTGTTCAATTTGGAGCAATTCTAAGTTTTTTTGTTCTTTATCTATTTTTTAAAAAAGAAAAAGTAATACATCAGGATTTTTGGGAAAGATATAAAATAATTTCATTTTTCCCAACTGTTTTACTTATTCTTTTAATTTTCACTCTTGCTATAACATCTTTTTTAAAAGACGTGTTTTCATATTTCCCTGCCGTTATCTGCCTTGCTTACGGTTTTATTGGAATTTTCTGGTTATTGATTAAAAAAGGAGAAAAAATAAATATAAAAGAAATTGACTGGCATAGTTTCTTTCTATTAATTGGGATTTTTATACTTGTTGGTTCTTTAAAGAAGGTTGGATTTATTGAAGATATTGCAAATTTCTTGTTAAAAATAGGTAAAAGTGAATTTAAAATATTTTTAATGATTGTCTGGATAAGTGTTTTTGTCTCTGCTTTTGTTGATAATATCCCTTATACTATGGCTATGATTTCAGGGATAAAAATCTTATGCAAAAATTTAGGAACAAATCCTTATGTTTTTCTCTTCGGTCTTTTAATCGGCACATGCGTTGGTGGGAATATAACCCCTATTGGTGCAAGTTGTAATGTTGTAAGTGTTGGGATACTTAGAAAAAATGGTTATAAAGTTAATTTTTTTGATTTTGTAAAGATTGGGTTTCCTTTTAGTATAATTTCAGTTTTAGGAGCAACTTTACTTTTATGGTTTGTTTATAAATAAGAAAATTGACCCATTGAATAAAAGGTTATAAAATTAGTTCATTATGGCGAAAATTAAATTTATTGTCTTTACCAAACATTTTAAAGAATTAGATATAGATCTACTTATAGAAAAAATTAATGATATGGATGTAGAGGGAGTAGACCTGTGTGTAAGGCCAGGTTATCCAGTAAATTTAGATAATATAGAAAAATACTTACCAATTGTAGTTAAAAAATTTAAAGAGAATGGTCTTTCAATACCTATGATAACAACTCCAACAGATTTTGTTGAACCCAAAGATCCAGTGGTAGAAAAAGTTTTTTATGCTTGTCAAATGTCAGGAATAAAGTTAATAAAAATAGGGTATTGGTTTATGGGAAAAGATGGTTACTGGAAAACAGTTGAAAATATTAGGGGAAAAATTGAAAATTTTATAAAGTATGCAGAGAAATATCAAATTAAATTTCTTATACATAATCACTCAGGAGCAACAATGGGTTTAAATAGTTGTAGTGTTATGAATTTAGTAAAAGGATTTCCAAAAGAATATATTGGTATTTTTTTAGACCCAGGGCATTTATCAATTGTTGGAGAACCGATTGATATGGCTATAGATATAGTTAAAGAATATATAAGTGCTGTTGCTGTTAAAGATTTAATAAGGGAAAGAATTGTTCAGGAAGGAAAAAGGAAATGGCAGATTAGGGTTGTTCCTCTTGGAGAAGGTTATGTTGAATGGGATAAAACTTTTAATAAATTATTTGAAATAAATTTTTCAGGCCCGATTTCAATACATAGTGAATATCCAGAACTTAAAATTGATGATTTAATTGACCAGACAAAGATTGATATAAGATATTTAAAAAGAGTAATAGAGAGTTTAAAAAAGGACAAAAATGAGTCAAATTGAAATATTTAAAATGACAATTAATCACCAACCACATAACAAATTTCTTTATAAAGCAAGTTTTACTCCAGATTTAAAAAAAAGAATATGTGAAAGATTTAATATAAAAGAAGAAGATATACATAATTTTTTTGGTTTTTTCAGTCCTGGAAGTGTTCAACCAGAAGAAGAAAAGAAAGAAATTGATTTTTCAAAATATTACAAAGATATAGAAATACCAGAAGGTTCTTTTATAAATTGGCTTGGAGTTCTTGAAATTCCTGCAAAATACTATCATTTTACTGGTTATATAAGTCCTTTAAGAAATGCAAAATCATTAAAAGATATTGAACAATTCCCATTCCCAGAAAGTGAAA
>JAMWCJ010000059.1 GCA_023818645.1 Candidatus Omnitrophota bacterium
GAATAAACCAACATTAAGATGGCTTTATGCTTAACATTTTTTACCGCTGAGAGGATTTTTGAAATTTCTTCTTTGCTTAAAACAACAGGCAGTTTTTTATCTTTTCTTGATCTTTTGATTTCGTAGACAAAATTTCTTTTTAATATTGTTCCATAATAGAACTTCAATGCATTGATTACTTGATTAAGGGTTGATGTTGCTACCTGTTTCTCTTCAGCAAGGCAATATAGATAATTCTTTATATCTTCTTCGGTAATTTGAGAAGGAATTTTGCCATCTCTGTTAGGGAAACTCCAGTATTTTCCCTCAGGATGCCACTGGTAGTCTTTAATAGTTTTTATTTTCATAATATATGCTGGATTATATGGAAATCTAATTATGATTCTTCCATCCCCTTTTTCAATCCTTATTACCCTTTGTTGAAAAATTCTAACCATATTTTGGTAATCATTTAGTTTTTTTCCAAAACTTCATAAATATATATTACCCGCATTATTTGGGATTTGTCAAATTTTTGTATAAGTTGAATATATCGTGAACACTTTTTCATCTTCTATATATTCAATTTTACACATACTTTAACTTCCTGTTTTTCTTTGCTGCTAATTTCCCATACTTTTCTATCTTGTTTAAAATCCTTAATATTTCCTCAAAATTATAAAAAGTTCACTATCTTTCTCAACTTCTTCAGAGGGTGAAGGGATTTTTTAAAATTAAAAGGAAAGATGGTAAAATTATAAAAAGCCCGTGTAGTTCAGTGGTAGAACGGCTCATTCGTAATGAGCAAGTCGCCGGTTCAAATCCGGCCGCGGGCTTTTTAAAAATTGATATATTAAGTTATAATATAAACTGAAAAGAAGGAGATACAATGTTAAGATTTTTAACTGCAGGAGAATCTCATGGGAAGTGTTTGATAGGTATATTAGAAGGTATGGTTTCAAATTTGCCAATATGTGAAGAAGATATAAATAGAGAACTTGAAAGAAGACAGAAAGGATATGGTAGAGGAGAAAGAATGAAGATAGAGAAGGATAGAGTTGAAATTTTAAGTGGAGTAAGGGATGGTAAAACGATAGGTTCTCCAATAACAATTTTAATAGAAAATAAGGACTGGGAAAATTGGAAAGAATATATGGATATAAAAAAGAAAAAACAAGGTAAAGAAAGATATATACCAAGACCTGGACATGCTGATTTACCAGGACTTTTAAAATACAATTTTGATGATTTAAGAAATGTTATTGAAAGAGCAAGTGCAAGGGAAACAACAATTAGAGTAGCAATTGGAGCAATATGTAAAAAATTTTTAAAAGAATTTAATGTAAAAATTTATAGTAGGGTAAAAAAAATAGGAAATGTTGAAGATGAAGGTAGTATTGAGGAAGTTAAGAAAAATTATGAAAAAATTGAAAGTTCACCTGTAAGATGCTTAAAAAAAGAAAAAGAAATGATGGAAGAAATAGATAAAGTAAAAGAAAAAGGTGATACAATAGGAGGTATTTTTGAAATTATAATAGAAGGTGTTTGTCCTGGTCTTGGAAATTATATCCACTGGGATAGACGACTTGATGCTAAAATTTCATATATTCTTATGAGTATTCCTGGTGTTAAAGGAATAGAGATTGGTCTTGGTTTTGAAGGGATTTCTCTGTATGGTTCTAAATTCCATGACCAAATTTTTTATCAAAACAAAATTATAAGAAAAACTAATAATTCAGGTGGAATAGATGGTGGAATGACAAATGGGAATGATATATGGATAAAATGTTTTTTCAAGCCAATTCCAACAGTTAAAAATGGTTTAAATTCAATTGATATAAGAGATTTCAAAGAAAAGAAGTATGAATATGAAAGAAGTGATACATGTGCTGTTGTGCCTGCAGGAATAATTGCTGAGAATTTACTTGCTTTTATTCTTGCTTCTGAATATATTGAAAAATTTGGTGGTGATTGCCTTGAAGATCTGAAGATAAATTACAACTCCTATCTTGAAAGAATTAAAAGTTTCTGGTTTTAAAATTACTTAAAATGAGTAAAAATATTGTACTTGTTGGATTTATGGGAACAGGAAAGTCAGAAGTGGGCATCCTTCTTGCTGAAAAATTAAAAAGAAGATTCATTGATACTGATAAAATTATAGAAGAAAAGGAAAAAGATAGGATTGCAAGGATTTTTCAAGTAAAAGGAGAGGAATATTTTAGAGAAGTTGAAGAGCAGATAATTGAGGAAGTTTCTAAATATGAAAATTGTGTGATTGCAACAGGTGGTGGAGCTTTAATAAGGGAAAAAAATTATTTAAATTTAAAGAGAAATGGTGTTTTAATATGTTTAACAGCATCTCCAGAAGAAATTTATAAGAGAACATTACCAAAAAAGGATAGACCATTACTTATGAGGTCAAAAAATGTAATAGAGACAATAAAAGAATTGCTTGAGATTAGAAAACCTTATTATTCAAAAGCAGATTATACAATTGATACAACAAATAAAAAGATAGAAGCAGTTGTTGAAGAAATAATTAAGATTATTGAAAAAAATGGAGAAAATTAAAGTCAATCTTTATAAGAATTCATACTTTATTTATTTGAACTATTCACTTGAAAAAATTGGAACAAAAATAAGAAATGAAAATATAGGGAATAAAGTTGTTGTTTTAAGTGATGAAAATATTTATCCGGTTTATGGAAAAGTTGTAAAAGAGTCGGTTGAAAGGATTGGGAAAAAAGTAAATGTAATAATAATACGACCTGGAGAGAAAGAAAAAAATTTTAAAACTGTGATAAATATAATTAAAGACCTTGTAAATCTTAATATAAACAGAGATGATTTAATTTTAAATCTTGGAGGAGGTGTTATAAGTGATATTGGAGGATTTGTTGCTTCAATATATATGAGGGGAATTAAATATGTAAATGTGCCGACAACTTTACTTGCTCAGGTAGATGCTTCAATTGGTGGTAAGACAGGAATAAATATGGAAAAAGGGAAAAATCTTGTTGGTTCGTTCTATCAGCCATATTTTGTTTATATTGATTTTAATACTCTTTTATCTCTTCCATACCATGAAATAAAACAAGGAATCTCTGAAATAATAAAATATGGAGTTATAAAAAATAAAAAAATTTTTGAAAAAGTTGAAGATACAGACCCTAAACAAATTAAAAATGATTATGAATTTTTGATTGGTGAAAGTATAAAGATAAAAGTCAGTGTTGTAGAAAAAGATGAGAAAGAAGAGAAGGGATTAAGAGAAATTTTGAATTTTGGTCATACACTTGGACATGGAATTGAAATTTCAGATGTTAGAAAGTTTTCACATGGAGATGCAGTATTTCTTGGTATGATAGGAGAAAGTTATATTTCTTACAAAATTGGGATAGGAGAAAAAGAAATTTATAAAAGGATTAAAGATTTGGGAGAAAAATTTAAACTTTTAAATTCTTTTGATAAAATAGATTTTGATAAAATTATAGAATTTTTAAAACATGACAAAAAGGTAAAAAAAGGGAGGTTAAGATTTGTTCTGCCTGAAAGAATTGGAAAGGTTAGAATAGGAGTTGAAGTTGATGAAAATGAAGTTTTAAAAATTTTAAAGGAGATGAAAAACAATGGAAAAAATTGAAAATATAAGAAAAAAAATAGATGAAATTGATGAAGAAATTTTAAAATTATTAAATTTAAGGGCAAAACAGGTTAAGAAAATATTTGAAATAAAAAGTAAAAAAAATAAACCTTTGTTTGACCCATCAAGGGAGAATAGAATTATTGAAAAACTTATTGAGAAAAACAAAGGAATTTTAAAACCAGAAGATATAAAAATCATTATGGAAACTATTTTTAAGGTCTATAGGGGTATGTTTAGAGAAATAGTTATTGCATATCTTGGCCCCGAAGGAACATTTACCCATCAGGCAGCATTGGCCAAGTTTGGAGAAAAAGCAAAATATATTCCAGTAAAAACGATAGATGAAGTATTCAGAGAAGTAGAAAAACAGAGAGCAGATTACGGAGTAGTTCCAATTGAAAATTCTATTGAGGGTGTTGTTACCCATACTCTTGATGTATTTGTTGAAAGTGATTTAAAAATTACTTCTGAGATATTACTTGAGATTCATCAATTTTTGCTTTCAAAGGAAAACTCCATAAAAAATGTAAAGAAGATATATTCTCATCCTCAAGCAATAGCACAGTGTAGAAATTGGATAAGTGAAAACCTACCTGATATAGAAATTTATGAAACAGAAAGCACAGCAAGTGCTGTAAAAAAAACGATGAAAGAAAAAAAATCAGCAGCAATTGGTTCAGAAATTGCTGCCAATATGTATAACTTAAATATTCTTGCAGAGAGAATAGAAGATTTCAGAGAAAACTTCACAAGATTTTTAGTTATTGGTAATAATTTTACGGAAAGAACAGGTAGAGATAAAACATCTATTCTTTTTTCAATAAAAGATAGAGTTGGTGCTTTACATGATATTCTTGTCCCGTTTAAAAAAGAAAAGATAAATTTAACAAGAATTGAATCGAGACCAAGTAAAAAGAAAGCATGGGAATATGTTTTCTTTGTAGATTTTATTGGACATAAAGATGATGAAAGTGTTAGAAGAGCATTAAAAGATGTTGAAAAATCAACTGTTTTTTTAAAAGTGCTTGGTTCTTATCCAATGGAAAGAAGGTAGAAAGATAGATAAAAATATAATAGGAGGTCTATATGGCTGATTTAATTATTATGAAATCAGATGCAACAAAAAAAGAAATATCACAGGTTGTAAAAAAGATAGAAAAACTTGGATTTAAACCACATATAAGCAAAGGGACTGAAAGAACAATAATAGGAATTATAGGAGACACAAGAGGTATTTCTGATGAACTTTTCAGAATTATGCCTGGTGTAAGTGAAGTAATAAGTGTTTTAAAGGAATATAAACTTGCAAGCAGAGAATTTCATCAAAGCGATACAATAATTGATGTAAATGGAGTAAAGATTGGAGAAGGATATTTTGTTGTGATGGCTGGTCCTTGTTCAGTTGAAAGCAAGGAACAACTTTATAAAACAGCAAAACATGTAAAAGAAAAGGGAGCAAAAATATTAAGAGGTGCTGTCTTTAAACCAAGAACATCGCCGTATTCATTTCTTGGACTTGGAACAGAAGGTTTAAAAATAGTAAAAGAGGTAAAAGAGAAACTAAATATTTTGGTTATTACAGAAGTTATGTCTACTGAAGAAGTGGAAATTGTAAGTGAGGTAAGTGATATACTGCAAATTGGAACAAGAAATATGTTTAATTATAGATTATTAGAAAGAGTTGGGAAAATAAATAAACCAGTATTACTTAAAAGAAATTTTTCTGCTAAAATTTCAGAGTTTCTTAATTGTGCAGAATATATACTTAAAGAAGGTAATAATAAAGTAATTCTTTGTGAAAGAGGTATAAGGACATTTGATAGTGAATTTACAAGGAATCTACTTGATTTAAGTGCTATACCATTGTTAAAAAAAGAAACGCATTTACCAGTTGTAGTTGATCCAAGCCATGGAACAGGAAGAAGTGATTTAGTTATTCCAATGAGTAAAGCAGCAATTTCTGCAGGTGCAGATGGACTTTTAATTGAAGTTCATCCAAAACCAGAAGAAGCGCTTTCTGATGGATTTCAATCATTAAATTTTGAAATGTTTGACAACCTTATGAAAGAAATTATTCCACTTGTAAAGTTTATGAAAAAGAAAATGTGAAATGGATATAATTGTTGAAAAAAACAGCAGATTAAAAGGTGAAATTGAAGTTCCAGGTGATAAATCTATTTCTCATAGAGCATTAATATTTGGAAGTATCTCAGAAGGAAGAACAGAGATCTCAAATATATCAAAAAGTATTGATTGCCTATCAACTTTAAATTGCTTGAAAAACTTGGGAATAAAAATAGAAGAAAAACAAGATTTAGTAACTGTTCAAGGAGATGAATTAAAAGAACCTAAAAATATTTTAGATTGTGGAAATTCAGGGACTACAATGCGGCTTCTTTCAGGTGTTTTATCAGGACAGCCATTTTATTCAGTTCTTACAGGAGATTCTTCATTAAGAAATAGACCCATGGACAGAATTATAAAACCATTAAAAATGATGGGTGGAGAAATATATGGAAGAGAAAATAATAGATTCCCTCCACTTACAATTATAGGAAAAAAGTTGAGTGGAATAAATTTTAAAATGGAAGTAGCATCTGCACAGGTAAAAAGTTGTATAATTCTTGCAACTCTTTTTGCTAATGGTTATACACGAATTGAAGAACCCTACCAGACAAGAGACCATACTGAAAGAATGTTAAAGTTTTTTAATGGAGAGATAGAGATAAGAGAAAATAAGATTTTTGTGATAGGGAATCAAAAACTGAAAGGTAGAGAAATTTATATCCCAGGGGATTTTTCTTCTGCTTGTTATTTTATTGCTGGTTCTTTACTTATTCCAGAATCCGAAATTTTAATAAAAAATGTAGGATTAAATCCAACAAGAACAGGTTTTCTAAAAATTATAGAAAGGATGGGTGGTAAATTTGAAATTTTAAATAAAAAGGAAATATGTAATGAACCAATTGGTGATATAAGGATTTATTATACAAAAAAATTAAACGGAGTAGAGATATATCCGGAAGAAGTTCCAAATATTATTGATGAAATACCACTTATTGCTGTTTTAGGTTCTGTTTCAAGAGGAAAAACAATAGTTTCAGGGGCAAAAGAATTGAGGGTTAAGGAATCAGATAGAATAAAATCAATAACAACAGAATTAAAAAAGATGAAAGCAAATATTGAAGAAAAAGAAGATGGTTTTATTATTGAAGGTGTTGATAGATTAGATGGTGCTATAGTGGATTCATGGGATGATCATAGAATTGCTATGTCTCTATTTATTGCTGGACTTATTGCAGATGGGAAGACAGTATTAAAAAATGCAGGATGTGTTAAAATATCTTTCCCTGAATTTTTTGATAAATTTAAGGGACTTGGAGTTTATTTTGAGATTTCTGACCAAAAAGGAGAATAAAATGAATGAAGTTTACTTTTATTGTCCAACAAGAATTTATTTTGAAAGAAACGCAATTGAAAAATATTTACCTGTTATAAAGAATTATGGTCAGAGAGTTTTAATAGTTTCAGGGAAAAATTTTATATATAAATCTGGTCTTTTTAACAAAATAAGAAATGTTCTTGAAAATGAGAAAATTAAATATTCTATCTTTTCAGAAGTTGAACCAGAACCTGATACAGATAATGTTGAAAAAGGTGTTGAGTTCTGCAAAAAAGAAAATTGTGATGTAATTGTTGCAATAGGTGGAGGAAGTGCTCTTGATGTTGGTAAATGTATAGCAGTAAGAAGTAAAAATAAAGGCAATATAAGTGATTACTTTGGAGAAAAAGAATATAAAAATGAACCATTACCAGTCATAGCAATCCCAACAACCTGTGGAACAGGGAGTGAAGTTACAAGATATGCTGTTATAGTTAACAAATCCGAAAAAACAAAAAAAACAGTAAGTAATGAAAAAATCATGCCAAAAGTTGCTATTTTAGATCCAAATGTTCTTGAATTTCTTCCTCCAAAACTAATAGCAGCAACAGGTATGGATGCTTTTTCTCATGCTGTAGAAAGTTATCTATCTATAAATTCAGATTTTTTTTCAAAACTTTTTGCAATTGAAAGTTTAAAATTAATTAAAGAAAATATTAAAAAAGCAGTTTTTGGAGATAAAGAAGCAAAAGAAAAATTATTTATTGGTTCAATTTTTGCTGGATATGCAATAAATAGAACAGGAACAATTATTATACATGGAATAGGATACTCACTTACAATAAAATACCACACTCATCATGGAACAGCAAATGCTTTATTTTTACCTTATGTACTTGAATTTATGAAAGAAAATGGATATGAAAAAGAGATAGAAGAGATGGAAAATATAATTGGTCCAACTTCAGAACTTAAGAACTTCATAACTGAAATTGGACTTCCAGTAAAATTAAGAGAAATAGGTGTAAAAAAAGAAGATATAGAGGAAATTGTGGATTTATCAATTAAAGGTTGTGAGAGAGCAATGAAAAGAATGAAGTTTAATTTAAAAGAAGAGGATTTTTTAAAAATAATAACTTCATCCTATTAACTTTAAAATTTGAAATTATAAATATGGTTCTAAATATTTAATTCCTCTTTTTATGTCCTCTATCTGTTTTTCTCCAGAAATTTCTCTCTCAATTATTATTGGACCAGAAAAACCTTTATTTTTAAGTCGTCTTAAAAGAACTGGGAAATTAACCATACCTTCACCAATGGGGACTTCTTTTCCAAGATATTCGTCTCTATTTGGCCAGAGCCCATCTTTACCATGCATACTTTTAACATATTCTCCAAAAATTTCAACCGCATCAATCGGATTTGCTTTTCCATATAATATCAAGTTTGCAGGGTCAAGATTTATTCCAACATTATCCATACCAATATCTAAAATTGTTCTTTTAAGTGTTGAAGGTAATTCCTGACCTGTTTCAAATAAAAAATTCTGTCCATTTGTTTTACATTTTTCTACAATTTTTTTCATAACAGGTATAAATGATTTATAAACTGGGTCTTCTTCATCATCAGGAATAAAACCAACATGACAAACAATATTTTTAACTCCAATTTCTTTAACCAAATCAGAAAATTTAAAAGACAATTTTAACCTTTCCTCTCTATATTTAGGTGCAACAAAACCCATTGTAGAGGGACCATCTTTATTGTTAAAAATCTGGCCCTTAAATAACATAAAAACAGCAAAAATTTCAATACCATAATTTTTTGCCTTCTTTCTTATATTTTCCAGATCAAAATTTTCTATTTCCTCTGCAAGGAAACCAATCTGACAGAGTGATAAATTAAGCATTTTGATTTTATTGAATCCTTCCTCAATATTTCTTGAACTAATTATCAGACCTAATTTTAATTTTTCCATATAAATCCCTCCATTTTGATATTTCAGTTTATTATAAAAGATAAAACTTGTAAAATTGAACATTTGAAATGGAGCCAATGGGATTTATCAAATAATTTACTCAGAAAAAAACAATTATGGCCTGAAGAAACACTTGAAATTATGGAATTTATGTAATATATTTTATTAAAAAACTGGATAAAAAATGAAAATTGGATTTGCAAAGGTTTGTATAACTCCTCCTATTGGCTCTTCTCTTGTTGGATATTTTGTTGATAGAAGATCAGAAGGAATTATGGATGAACTTTATGCAAATTCTGTTGTTATTGATGACGGAAAAAATTTATTTACTCTGGTTTCCTGTGACTTAATTTGGATTGAACAGGAAACTGTAAAAAAAGTGAAAGAAATTGTTTCAAAAGAACTGAAAATTAAACAAGAAAATATTGCTATTCACGCCACCCATACACATACAGGACCGTTAACAGCACACCCAGAAGGGTCAATATATACAAGGAATTTTTATGTAGATGATTCATATCTAAAAATATTACCCTTATTTATTGCGGGAAGTATAAAGATCGCATATAAAAATTTAAAAGAAGTAGAAATAGGGATTGGGAAAAGTAGAGTAGAGGGTATTGCTTTTAATAGAAGATATCTGATGAAAGATGGAAGAGTTATTACAAATCCATTTAACCAAAAAGAAAATATTGTAAAAAGTGTAGGCGAAGTTGATGATACCCTTTATTTAGTTGTTTTTAGAAGCAATCGTGAATATATTGGTTTTATATTAAATTTTGCACTTCATCCTGATACAATTGGTGGAAACTTAATATCTGCTGATTGGCCAGGTGCTTTAAGAAAAAAGATTGAAGATGAGTTTAAATGCAATGCTTTAATTCTTAATGGACCAAGTGGAGATGTAAACCATATAAATCCTGAAGACCAGACAACAAGAACAGATAAGATTAGAGAAATAATTGCTGAAAAACTTTTTGAAGGAACTAAAAAAATATTAGAAAATATGGAATTTAGAAAATACCATAATATAAAACTATTCTTCAAAAATTTTACCCTTAATTATTATTCTTATACAAAACAGGATGTTAAAAAGGCAAAAAAAATTTTAACTTCAAAAATTCCAAAGGATACTTTAAAATATTTGATAGCGATTTCTATTCTCAATATGGAAAAACAGAAAGAAAAAAAGTGGAGATTATATTTGAATGGTTTTGCAATCAATAAAGAATTATGTATATTGACATTGCCAGGAGAAATTTTTACTGGAATAGGAGAAAAAATAAGAAAAATTTTGTCTTTTGAAAATACAATTATTGTTCAAAATTCAAACTTTCATCTCGGTTATATTCCTACAAAAGAAGCATTTTTACAACATAAAAGTAATCTAAAAATTGAACCTAACTTTGATAATGTTCGTCTCTCAGAGGCAATAGGTATAAACTCAAGTTATGAAACATTACCACTTGCCTGTAAAGTTGGTGAAGATTCAGAAGATATAATTTTAAAAACGATAAGAAATCTTAAAAAACAATTAAAATTTATTTAATTACATTCAGGTATCAATGGTCCAGCAAGTTCTCTCAAAAAGAATAATTTCCCTGGCAAAGTTGGCATAAAACTACTTGGAACCCAGATATCAGGACCATATCTTAAAGTAACCCATAAACTCATTCCCTGCCACATCATTCCTCTTCCGAGAGTTCCATCTGCACCACCTATAATTTTATCTGCATTTAAGAAAATACCAGGTCCTATTGTATTTGCAAAACATGGAACAAGAGTAGTTCTACTTTTAAAACTTGTTATTGCATTCTGTTCAATAGTTAATGGATGTAATTTTGCTCCAAGACGATATTGTTGTTTTTTCCATTCTTCTTCTGATTTAAATTCTTCTGCAAAATGTGGCTCCCAGAAAGCAATATGAAATACCCTTCCTATTCCAAATATAACAATAAGTTTTGCACCTTTTTCTCTCAATTCTTTTATCTTTTCAGGATATTTTGGTAATAAATTTTTTGTAGCAAAAAATCTTTGATTTTTAGGAACTGTCAATTTTTCAAGAGGTCCATAAAAAGCATTCTCCATTGCATTTTGGAAAGCACC
>JAMWCJ010000060.1 GCA_023818645.1 Candidatus Omnitrophota bacterium
TGGAAAATGGTTCTTCTCAATTTTGGGATACCTCTTAAAACTTGCCTAAAATGCTTTCGTGCAAAATTTTGTTGTTAAGTGAAATTTTTTAGAATAATTTTATTCAGTTTTACCTGAAAAGCAGGAACAAGAACTACTATTAGAACTTGAAGATTTTGAACTCATACTTTCTTCTTCTTTCTTTCTTCTTTTGTATTCTTCACTTCTATACTCAGTGGTATAAAACCCAGGTCCTTTATAAATTATTCCTCCACCAATACCAATTAATCTTTTTAAACTTTCATTTTTACATTGAGGACATATTTTTAATGGCTCTTCTATCATTTTTTGAAATTTTTCAAATCTATATTTACAATTTTTACATTCATATTCATATGTAGGCATACCTCCCTCCTTTTTTATTTTTAGATATAGAATAATAATGGAAAGTTTCAATGATGTCAAGGATAGTTTTTATAGCAGGTAAGGATTTTCCCTAAATAAACACGATGATAATCTCCTGATTTATAGTTTCTTTCCTTTATTTCATTATCAAGCATTTCTGAATTAATATCTATTTTCGCAATAACTCTACATTCAAAATTAATTTTCCCTTCTTTAACAATTGGTGATTTTATATATTTTGATTTTAAGGGAGTTAATTTTGTTTCTTTAAATTTATCATATTGCCTTCCTGAAACAGAACCACACCAGTTTACAACTTTTTTATATTTATCATCAAAAATATTAACAGAAAAATCCTCTGTCTGTTCTATTAACTTAAAAGTGTATCTTGATGGTCTTATGAAAATAAAAAAGATTGGTTGTCCCCAAACTATACCAATACTTCCCCAACCAATCGCCATTAAATTTGGTTTATTATTCTCATCTATTGAACAAACAAGAACTTTTTCTCCGTTTAATGATTCAATAGTTTCTTCAATTACATCAGTATATTTAACTTCTTTTTTCATTTACCTCCTTTCAAAACATTCTTTAAAAAATAAAGTTGTCTCTTCTAAAACAGTATTTTCACTTTCTTCAACTGTGAAAACATGCCCTCCTTTATCAAGAATAAGCATTTTCAAACTACTTGAGTTTTTATAGAACTTCTCAAAATAAAAAAAGGAATTTTTTAAATCAAGAGAAGCATCATCTTTTGTATGAATAATAAAAACTTTCCCTTTATATTTTTTAACAAAGTCCTCCAGAGCAACTCTCTCAAGAGAATCAACAAAACCTTTACCTATATAATGACCTATTCCAGGGATATAACATTTCCCATATTTTTCAATTTTTTCTTTTATTTTTTTTATTAAAATTTTCTTTTTTATAATCTTTGGAAATGCGAGAGGAGACCATAAACATAATCCCTTAATTTCCTGAAATTTAGAGCATACATAAGTAGCAGTTACCGCTCCCATTGATAGGCCACAAATCCCAATTTTTTGTTTATCAATAAAGTTAAAAGTCCTTAAAAATTGTAATGCTTTTTCGCCGTCTTCCATTTCAGTTTCAAGTGTCATCTCTTCAAAATCCCCTTCACTATCCCCTGAACCATAGAAATCAAACCTTAAAACTGAAATACCTTCTTTGCATAACCTTCTTGCAAGTTTTGTAAATAAAAAATGACTTTCAGATTTATTCCCTGTAAAACCATGAAAAAGTATAACTCCTGGGGATGTATTTCTCTCTGCAATATGAATAACTCCAAACAACTTCCCTTTGCTTCCATCAAAAACCACCTGTTTTTCCATATCCCCTCCATTTCTCTTTAAAGAAAAGCAATTATATCCTCAACTTTTATTTGTTCAAGACAATACTTATATTTACAGTTTCTCATTTTTTCAGATTCACAAGGATTACATTCAATTTTTTTATAAACAATTTTAACATTTTCTCCTCTTGGTCCCCAAATAAAAGGAGAAGTTGGTCCAAAAATAGCCACTGTTTTAACTCCTAAAAAACTGAAAAGATGTGTAAAACCAGAGTCATTTCCAATATAAGCAATAGTTTTTTCAGCAATTTTTAAAATATTATCTATGTCAATATTAAAAAAAATCTCATCTTTAAAATTTTTTCTCCAGAATTCGATTTCATCTTCTTCTGCAGGACCTAAAATTAATTTTATATTTTTTAAGTTTTCAATAAGTTTTAAAAATTTCTCTTTTGGCCAGTTTTTGTTTTTACTACCACTCCCTGGATGTATAACAAAAAACTCACCTTTAGTTTTTAAATTGAAACTAACTGAATTAATAAAGTTTTGATTAAATATCTTTTTTAATGGTTCAAGTAAATAATCTGTTATATGAATATTTAATTTTTCTTTTTTAACAGGATGAAAAAATACTCTTCCTTTAAAAAATTTTTTGAGATTAATTCCCAAAATTTCTTCTTCGTCAATATATGCGATAGCAAGGTCAAATCTCTGAAAAAATTTTCTAAGTTTATCATTATCATTTTCAAACAAAAATAGATATTCATACGAATCAATCGGAATAAAATCATCAGCATAACCTATTTTTTCAACAATATCTTTATAAATCCCTTTGCCTGCAACAGAAACTCTATATCCATTTTTTCTAAAATTGTAAAAAACAGGGAATGTCAAAATCAAATCACCGAGCGCTCCCTCCCTGATTATTAATACCTTTTTCATTTTTCATAATTTTTTCAATCTCTTTCAGAACTATTTCAAAACCTTCTTTATCCGGAAAATTTTTGTATACATATTCATTCAGTTTAAAAAATCTTTCACCTTCTCCAATTTCTGAGAAAATTTTATACAGGTCAAGAAAATAAAAACCTCTTTTCTCTGAAATTTTTTTAATTTTTTCTCTATAGGGTTGAAAAATTTCTAAATAAGGATAGGAAGGGAAAGGAGAACATAAAATTATATTTGAGTTTTTCTGAGATAGTAAATATAAAATTCCATCATAAACTTTTTCCCATTCATTTATTTTATGTCTTCTTAAAAGTGAATTTAAAAATGGAAATAAGATAATAAAAGAGTTATCTTTTTCTATTTTATTGAGATTTTCTTGAATAAACTTAAATTCAGCAAATAGAAAATTTGTATACTTTTCTTCTTTTATACTCAAAACTTCAAATCCTTTCTCTTTTAAAAATTCAACTAAATCTTCAGGGAAATTACCAATAAAAATTATTTTTGAAAATTTTTCTTCCTTTTTTATATTTTTATATTCAGGAACTTTAAAAATTATGTAAGAATTCTCTTTTCTTAAAAAAGGACCATCAATAAAATAATTCTTATCATCCAGACTTAAAACTTTTATTATCTTTTCAGCAAGTTCTATATCATAAAAATAAAGTTTAATTTTTATTTCATCTTTTAAATTTAAAGATAAATTTGTTGTTTTCCCGTTTTCTTTGCCAGGTAAAAGAAATAGTTCTTGGTTATTACTCTGAAATAAAAGATTATATTTGACTGGAATTTCTGACATATTCTCAATTCTTACAGGAATATAAAGTATTTCATCTTCATAAATAAAACTTTCAAAAGGGAGAATATTAAAATTAAAATTTATTTCTTTTTCTTCTTCAATATTTATTTTATGACTGAATTCTCCATAGCCCTTATTCTTTTCTGCTTTAAGTTTTAGATCTATTTCTTTCTTTTCACAATATAACTTAAGATTAACTTTCTCTCCATAATAATTTTTTTCATCTATCTCCCATAAATATCTATCTGCTGAAAAACAACTTGCATCAAGTTTCAGAACAATTATTTTTTTATCTTTAATTTTAAATGGACCTTCAACTTCATAATTAAAATAAGGAGTATTTGGAGATATTAAGTTTTCTGCCTTTACAATTTTCATCTTCACAGGAATCTCATTTATAGATGTCAAATCCCAGTAAACTTTCCCTTTGTCATTGTAAAAACCAATTCCCTCTAAATTTCTTTCTCTTATTTTTAAAAGAGGCACTTCTATTTTTACCCATTTACCTTTTTCTGGCAATTCACCAATCTTCTCTTTGTTAATACCTTTTATATCTATCTTATCCTGTCCAAAAGAAAAATAGTAATGTTTTCTATATCTTGAAACAACTTCCACCATTATCTCTTCAACATTATCATCTTCAATAAAAACATAAGTGACAATTTTATCATCTGGATTTACAGAAAATTGTTTTCGGAAACTAACTCTGTGAAAAGAAAAACCAGAAGTCCCTGTATGAGAATATAAACCAGATAGAGATTTTTCAACCCAAAGCCAGGCACCTGATTTAATAGAATCTGGAGGGATGTAATCATCTATTAAAATCTTGCCAGACCTAAATTGTTCATATTCTTTCTTTTTATCATCATAACCAATAAAAACTTTATAGTTACACGAATCTGTAGGATTAAAAAAAACTTCAATTTCATTTTTCAAAAAATTAACACCTAAAATTTTACACTCTCTCCCTCTATCATCAACAATTTTAATAACATTATATTTTTCTTTCCCTGAAATAAAATTAAAACTTGCAATTTTTATAGTTCTAAGAAATTTTTCATTCTCACAGGATAAATTTAATAAATATCTATATTCAGAAAAAATAAAAAACTGAAAAATATAAAAAATCAAACAGATTTTTTTCATTTTTCCTTTTTTATTTTCAAAGCAATATCCTTCTCAAAAGGAATAATATGAATTATAAAGTCCTTTCCATTTTCATAAACAATCTCTTTTATTATTTCACCTTTATATGTGTCCCAGAATTCAATTTTATATTTTCCTGGTAAAAATCCATTCAATTTTAATACAGCATCCTCTATTTTTACTGGCTTAATTCTTTTAATTTGGCTGTTAAATATTTTTTTATCAAATATCCAGAAAAAACCTTCTTCTTTATTTTGAATACCAACAAAATCAACATCCTTACCTTTAATCTTACCATCAGACACCTGCAGAAATTTATTTCTTCTATCCTCTTTTTCCCAGAATTTTGAAAGACTTTTATAATGAAAATACAAATCAAAATAATCAATAAATGGCCACCACCAGAATAAAGCAACTCCAAACATAGGCATCATAGAAGAAGACCATATACCACCATGTAAATTGTCTTCAAGAAAAATTCTATCTCTCCCAACTCCAAATTCATTTATAAACATTGGTTTCCCATAAAATTTTCTTTTCTCATAATAGTCCTTTACACTATCAACAATTAAATTATGATATGCATTACCTATAAGTGACTCAAGTTCAGAAATTATCCACACCATAGGGTCGTCTTCTCTTCTGCAATAATGGGTTGAAATTGGTTTTTTATAAGGGTCTATTGATTTTAAATAAGGATATATTACTTTATGCCAGTATCTAACTTTATCAGATGAATAAAAACCTGTTAAGTCAACTTCATTCCATAATTCCCAGAAAACAATATTTGGACAATAACTCCATCTTGAAACAATATAATTCAATCTTTGCTTAAAAAATTTAATTGCTTTTTCATTTACAAAAAATTCATCGGGTGATTTTAAAAAACCGTCGTTTATTTCATTATAAGGATTGTCCCACCATTCAGCATCAGGATGAATACTGAATTGCCCATGATTAATAAGAGTTAAATCAATAAAAATACCATATTTTTCGGCAATATCACATAAATAATCAAGTTTCCATGAATTTTCTAAACTATATCTACCAAGGTTTTTATAATGAGGTGCATAATTATAATTCCACTCTATTCCTATCCACCAAACACCCATCCAGATTCTTGTATAATTTTCTCCATTTTCCATCATTTTCTTAAAATAATTATCATAGGCAAAAGTACCAAGTCCCTTTCTATAAGTAAATTCATAATTATATGGGCTCCTTTCATCATCCGGAGATCTTAAAGTATGTCCTATCGGATAAAAAAACTTACCATTTGAGAAAGAAAGATAGTACTTATCATCTTTATCCCAATAAACAAATCCATTTTTATTACTCTCAACGACTTCAAAATTCCCTTTATATATTTCAAACTCTTCTCTGTTATCCTTGCTAATAATTATTTTATATCTGTATATCCCTGTTTCTTCAGGAGTAAACCTTATTTTCCATTCACTCTTTCCATAAGAAATTAATTTTTCTCCTTCATCATAAATTGTTCTTAAATAATCATGATAAAGAAAGGCAGAAATATCATAAGATTTTTCAGTTGGAGATACAAAAATTCCTTTTATTTTTAAATCAGGGTTAAATGGATTTTCAAAGATTATTGGGAATTCAAATGTTAATTCAAACTTTTCATATCTTCCTATTTTTTTTGAATTTTCTCTAAAATTGTAAATAAAAAATTTATCCTCTTTTTCTTTCTTAAATAATTCAAAGGTATCAAGATAAACTTCACCATTATATATATCTCCAAACCATATAATTATCCCGAATTCACTTATGTTTTCTTTAACATAACTATCAAATGCCTTTAAAGAAGAAACTGGTTGCCATAAATGAGTATTATCTCTTAAATCAAGCACCACTCTCTTTTCTTCTCCTCTTTTTATTCTTATTTTGTCTGTTTCAAACCAGTTATATTCATCATCTTTCATATAAACTATGAATTCTCCATCAATTCCATCTTCCTCAGGGATATAAATTTTAAAAGAAATATAATCATAAAACTTTAGATTTAAATTTTTCTGATAGAAAATCCTTACACTTCTTGAATTCTTAACCTCTGTACATAAAGAATATTCTCCAGTGTTTGAATACCTCTCCGATGAATATATTTTAAAAATTTCTGGTTCTACTTTCCATTCATCTATACTCCCTTCAAAATCAAAAATAATTTCACAAAAAGCAGGAATAGATATCATTACAAAATAGAAAAATATCTTTCTCATTTTCTAAAAATCATTCCCTTAATGTTATAAATTTTTACATTTTCTTCAACAATTTTTACATTTTCATACTCAAAATCATCAATTACTAACTCAAAATTTTCAATATCAAAACTTTTCTTTCCTCCAACAATTTTTCTCTCTTCAACGATTTTCCTCTTTATCTCTATTTCAGGAAAATAAAAGATTATATTTTTATTTTCTGGATATTCAATTGTTATTTTAAAGTTTTCCCCTTTTACATCCCAGAAAATCAAATTTCCTTCTTCTCTAACTGGTTTTGGTTCAATTTTTAAAGGTATTTCATAATTCTTGACATTCTTTATACTTATCTCCCAGTCAATGTCTTTAAAACTAAAATCAAAACTCAAAACAAATTTATTTTCAATTATTTCATTTTTATATTTCAGATCAAAATCTTCACAATTAATTTCTTTGACAGGATAAAAAACTTTATAAAGATTTTTTTTCTTTAACTCATTTTTATTAATAGAAACATTTCCTTCCCAGTTAAAATAAAGGCCTTCCTTATTACTTTCAATCATAACATATGGTGAACTTGAAAAATCAAATCCATCAATTTTACATTTCAAGTGAAACTTTGTCTCTTTTTCAATGTCTGAATTTGCATAAAACTCTATCTCTTTTGTTATCTGGTTTAAAAAAGTTATTCTATCTTCTGGAATTAATCTTGAAGAATTTGAATCTATATTTCTAAAAATTACATAAAGAAGATTTTCGGATTTATCTTTCATTTCAAAAAAATTATTTTTCAAACTTTCTATCTCCCTTAATAAACTTTTATTTTTAATATTTGTTTCCATCTCTTTCAAAACTTTAGCAGATTTTTCTATTTCGCCTTTTTCTAAATATATTTTTGCAAGTAAAAGTTTAGCATTTTCATTATCTTTATATTTGCTTAAAAAACTATCAACAATTTTCTCTGCTTGTTCTATATTTCCCTCTAAAAAATAAGATTCAGCAATATGGAAATTATAATCTTCTTTTCCTGTTAATTTTATCAACATGGTATAATATTCCCTTGCTTTTCCATACTCCTCTATTCTTCTATAGTTTTCTGCTATTCTTCTTATTATATCTTCTTTATATTTATCCTCATCTATTTTTGACAAAAAGATTTCAAACATATTTATCTTTTCTAAATAGTCATCAATCAACAGAAGGCGCCTATCAAATCTCCTTTCAATAAAAGTTTTTATAAGTTCAACTACTGTTTTTTTATCTTTTGCATATTTCAGCAACTCATCAAATAAACTTAAAAAATAACTTTCTAAAGTTTTTCTTTCATTTTCATCTGTGATTGTATTGAATAAACTGTTTATAATCACATTGTTTCTCGAAGAATTCGGATATGTTTTTATAAATTCTAAGTAAATCTGACTTGATTTTAAATCATATAAGAAAATTTTATTTATTATATTAAAAGATATATCTCCATTGGTTTTTCTCTTTTCTTCTTCCTCTTTCAAAATTTCAAAACCATCTTTAACCATCCCATTTTCAAAATTTTCAAAACTTTTAAAAATTTTATAAGAGAGAGAATCCTCTGGTAGAAAATTTAAAGTTGAAATTTTTTCATCTTTATTTGAAATTTCTCTATAAAAAGAGATTGAAAGAAACAAAATATACCAGTTGTTTTTTTCATTTTTAATCACTTCTAAAAAATACTCTTTACTTTTCTCATATTCTCCAATATTGTAGTATGATTCTGCAAGTCGTTCTTTTATATCATAGTTATCCGGATTTAATTTTATAGAAAGATTATAATTTTCTATTGCTTGTTTATAATTCTTTGACCAAAAAGAACTATTCCCTCTTTCATTATAAACGCGAATAAGATTATTTTTTATGTTTTGTATGACATATGAAAATTTCGGCTTGTCTTTAACTTTCTCCAGAACATAATTCCCAATTTTAATAATATCTTCTGTTTTTTTATTCTTCCAGTAAATTTCAAAAAGTATTCTTAAAGTTTCATAAGTAACATATGGTTCTTCAGAAAAAGTTGTTTTATAAATAAAATTTTCTAAATTTATCTTTGCATTTTCAAAATCTTTGAGGTTATAATAAGAAATACCAAGATAATAATTTAATTCTGGATACTTCTTAACTTTTTCTTTCTCTAAAATATTTACAACATTTTTATAGTTCTTCTCTTTAAATTCTTTTCTAACTTTTTCAATAATATTTTCTTCACAATTTAACTCTGAAAAATAGAAAAATAAGGTAATTAAAAAACAAATTAACCATTTCATTCTTTTTCTTTATCTATTAAGACGGTAGGTTAAAAGTATTGGTTTATTATCTCTTAAAATTTCAATAGTTACAACTGGAGTATTTGAATTCTTTATTTGATTATAAACTCTAAAAGCAGTATTTATACTATCTATTAAAGTTCCATTTACCCTTCTTACTATATCTCCATTTCTCAAACCATATTGATAAGGTAAACTATTTTCAGGTAAATTTAAAACTTTAAAACCTTCAACTTTTCCTTCATTTACATTTGGTATAACATTTAAGTTTTCTATTAACTTTCTATCATTTATAAGATTAGTAATTGCATTATTGAAATCAACTTCCATTGAAACAACTTCCTCTGGAATTTTTGGAGTTTCTGGTAATTTAGGTAGAACTGAAACCTTTGGACCTTCTTCTTTTGATATTATAATTGGAGTACTGGAAGATTTATTCTCAAGATTTAAAGAGACATTTTTGCCATCATATTCAAAAATAACCTTATCAATTAATATTTTTACAATTTTACTCTCACCAATTTTTTCACCTTCTTTATAAATATTTTCAGTATTTGTCTTTTTATCTTTAATTATTACAAAAGAACAACCTGATGGAAAATATACAATACCTAAAATTTCTATCAATGTCTCAAGAGAAGGTAAAGGTGGTGGTTTTAAAATACTTGTTGTTTCAATTTTAGGCGGAGAAGGTAAAGGTGCAGTAAAAATATTCCTCTTTAAAATTATTGATTCTTTTGAAAATAGAATATTAAAACTAAATAATAATACAAAAATCCCTTTTTTCATCATCCTATTTATTATTTTACCCTTTTAATTATCAAAATTAAACCTCCAAAAAAGAAAAGATATGGTAAAATACCACTCATAATAAGATAGAGCAAAAATAAAATTATATAGAGGAATATTTTAACAGGAATTATAAGAAAATTGTGATGCCTTAGAAATTCAGCAAAACGCGGAGAATGTCTATAATAAAAATTAATAAATTTCCTACCATATATACTTTTAACCAAAAAATTATCCCTGAAATTCTTAAATAATTTTACCTGCCAACTATTCTCTCCAAAACATATACTTGCAATGAAACAACCCCCCATTTCTACTTCTGGAATCCCTGCTGTATCAATCCATACATAATAATATTTTGTTTTCTGGTCTGGTGTTAAACCTGAAGGGATAGTCGGTTTATTTGGAAATGAAGGACTTGGTTTCGCATACCATGAATATCCTAAAAATGCATTTCTATGTTGTGCTATAACTCTTATATACCATCTTGCCTTTGTCCATAAAATATGTGTATCATAAATTATAACTTCACAAAGGCCTGTTTGATAATTAAAAACTTTGTCAGCAATTACCTGTAATGTAGTATCTGGTAAGGATGTATCATCTGGTTTTCTATTTTTCCAAAACTCTATATAATAATAACTCTCATTCTGGGTATTATCACTCCATTGAACTACTAAGGAATTCCAACCGCCATATGCTTGAAGTTCTGTTGGATTTTCGTTAACTGGAAATGCAGTTGGAATTGCCCATACTGGGTCTGAATCTATACTTTCACCTTTTAATTGATTAACTGCACTTACAATATAATAATAAGGTCTACCATCTGAATAAATAGGAAAATCAATGTAAGTAGTTAAGTCCGGTGGAATAAGTTTAATTGTTATATAATCATCATCTGGATTAAAGATTGTAGGATGTTTTCTCTTTATTTCAAAACCAGTATGATTTGAAGAAGATAATGGATTCCATCTTAAATCAACTCTATTTTCTCCACCTATTGCCTGAAGACCTGTTGGTTTCTCTAATTGTGTTGGGAAGTCCTCAACAATCCAATAAAGAGACATGTTATTTCTCAAAAATGGAGAGCGATAACTAAACAATCTCCCTGATTTATTACTTACTTGAATTCCTACACATGCATTTTGTCCATA
>JAMWCJ010000061.1 GCA_023818645.1 Candidatus Omnitrophota bacterium
CAGTCGGTTATGGGCATGGATATGAATTTTGGAATGATTTTGTATCAACATTAAGAATGGTTGGTTATGATGGTGTTTTAAGTATTGAGCATGAAGATAGTTTAATGAGTGGAGAAGAAGGACTGAAGAAAGCAGTTGAATTTTTGAAAAATGTATTGATAAGAGAACCAAAACCTAAAGCATGGTGGACATAAATTAAACTTTTAATAAAGAAAAATATTCTTCTGCAACTTTCAGATCTTTAAGTGCTTCCTCTGCATCAACTGGTGGTTTTATTTCTCCTTTTATTGCTTTGATAAAATTTATTGCCTGCTGATACATAGCCGAAACTGGTGGAAATTGAGGTATTATTGTTTGAGGTGTGGGTCTGTCTTTATAAATTTTAACTTTACCAGAAATGTTTGAAGCAAGGGGCGCAGGAAGAGAAAGTTCAATATAACCATATTCAAAACAGATAAGAATTTTTTCCTCCCACGAAATAGATGTTTTATATGGTGCCATTTCTATTACCCCTTGAATACCTGAATTACTTTCTACCACCATTAAAACCCTTGATTTATCAGCGAATTTAACTTTATAATCTTCCCCAAAA
Organism: Candidatus Omnitrophota bacterium; assembly: GCA_023818645.1. Classification (GTDB taxonomy): domain Bacteria; phylum Ratteibacteria; class UBA8468; order B48-G9; family JAFGKM01; genus JAMWDI01. The sequence continues at coordinate 593 of JAMWCJ010000061.1, forward strand.
AGGAATCTCATAAAGTTTATCTGATGTATATAATAATTGACAAAATCAACATATTCTTTAAACTCATCTTCATTCATATTTTCTGGTTTTGAGTCATATTCAATATTTTCGGGTAATTTCTCATCTGTTATTATCAAATCTTTAAAACCCCCTGCTATCCAGTCACCAGGAGGCATTGTTATTCTTATATATTTCAATTTCCCAATCTCACCTGAAATTTTAAAATTATCAAGGATATTTTTTACATAAATAGAAGCAGGGTCACTTCTTTTATGATACCCTACCATTACAAATGTTTCTGCTTTTTTAATTATATCTATTATTTTTTCTCCTGCTTCAACAGAACTTGCAAGTGGTTTTTCTATAAAGACAGGTTTTTTTGCCTTTAAAATTTCTCTAAGGATTACATAATGTCTTGTAAATGGCTGAGAAGCAACTATACCATCAAAATCTTCTTTTTCAATTAAATCATCAAATTTATTATATAAATTTTTAACTCCATATCTTTCTGCTACTTTTTTACCAAGTTTTTCTCTTATCTCACAAATTGCAACAACTTCACAATCAGGAATAAGAACATAATTTTTTAAATGAGCACACTGTCCCATTGAGCCAACACCAACAAAAACAATTTTAACTTTTTTATTTTCCATTTTGATAAATTTTACTTTTTCCATTTTTTTTTGTAAAATAGATATTTATGAAAAATTATTTTCAGAATATATGGAGAAAGATAGAGAAATTTTGGATTAATAAAGGTTGCCTTTTATGGCATCCTTATAATGTAGAAGTTGGTGCAGGAACTTTAAACCCAGCAACTTTTTTTGGGATAATAGGAAATAAAAATTGGAATGTAGTATATCTTGAACCGTCTGTAAGGCCAACTGATGGACGATATGGAGAAAATCCTTTCAGATTGTATCAACATCATCAGATTCAGGTTATAATGAAACCACCACCTTCTGATATACAGAAAATTTATATCAAAAGTTTAGAATATATTGGAATATCAAAAGAAGAACATGATATAAGGTTTATAGAGGATAACTGGGAAGCACCCACTCTTGGAGCATGGGGAGTTGGATGGGAAGTATGGATTGATGGTCTTGAAATTACACAATTTACATATATGCAGCAGGCAGGTGGTATTGATTTAGTTCCACCTGCGGTTGAAATTACATATGGTCTTGATAGAATAGTAAATTTTTTACAAAAAGAAAAAAATGTTTTTAACTTATACTGGAATAAAGATGTAAAATTTGGAGACATTCATAAAGAAAGAGAAAGGGAATATTCAATTTACTCTTTTGAACTTTCAGATACAAATTTTTTATTTGATATTTTTGATAAATTTGAAAAGGAATGCGAAAATATTTTAAATAAAGAGATTATTTATCCAGCATATGATTATATTTTGAAACTTTCTCATATTTTTAATTTGCTTGATTCAAAAAAAGCAATAAGTGTAAATGAAAGAGTGAGATATATTCAAAGGGTAAGGAAACTTGCAAATAGATGTGCTTTACTTTATCTTGAAAAAGGAAGAGGTATAATATAATTTAGAGCCGGGATGGTGGAATTGGCAGACACGTACGTTTGAGGGGCGTATGGCTTATGCCGTGGGGGTTCGAATCCCCCTCCCGGCAAATAATGTAGGAAAAAATTGAGAACAGAAATTAAGAGAAAAATACAGAGTCCACGGCTAAAGGGGTTATAGGGGAAAGGAATGTCCCCTATGATTTTCGTCGTGGGGGGAGAACTATATCAGGAGGGGGAAGCACCCCCTCCTGAAGAAGCCGTGGGGGTTCGAATCCCCCTCCCGGCAAATAATGTAGGAAAAAATTGAGAACAGAAATTAAGAGAAAAATACAGAGTCCACGGCTAAAGGGGTTATAGGGGAAAGGAATGTCCCCTATGATTTTCGTCGTGGGGGGAGAACTACTTAGAGAGGAAGAAGGGACAAGAAATGGAAGATTTAGAAAAAAAAGTGAAAAGAATTTTATTGTATGAAGGAAGTTTTGATTGGGAAAAAGATGGTGTTTTCAATCCTGGTGTTATTATTGAAAATAATCAAGTTCACATAATTTATAGAGCAATAAAATGTGAAAATTATTCTCGTCTTGGATACTTAAAATTAAAAACAGAAAATCAAATAGAGAAATACCAATATCCTGTGATTTCACCAACAGAACCATATGAAAAACAAGGGATTGAGGATCCAAGAGTAACGAAGATAGAAGATTCATATTTTATAACTTATACTGCTTATGATGGTAAAAGCGCAAGAATTAGTGTTGCAGAGTCAAAAAATCTATTAAATTTTAAAAAATTAGGTGTTATAAGTCCAAACATAACATTTCTTGAAGCATTTAAAATTTCTCAAAATAATAGATATAAAGATTTCTGGAAAAAGCAGATTGAAGAATTTGGAGAAAACATTATTATCTGGGATAAAGATGGTTGTCTTTTTTCAGAAAAAATAAATGGAAAATATGCTTTACTTCACAGGATAGAACCTGATATTCAAATAGTTTATTTTAATAATTTCTTTGAACTTAAAAATAAGGAATTTTGGGAGGAATATTTCAGGGAAATTGAAAGCAAGATAGTTATGAAACCAAAGTATAAGTGGGAAGAAGAAAAAATAGGTGCAGGTGCTCCGCCAATTAAAACTGAGTATGGATGGTTACTTTTATATCATGGTGTTGATAAAAATAGAATTTATAGAGCAGGATTATCATTACTTGATATTGAAAACCCCCAGAAAGAGATAGCGCGTTTGCCTTTTCCTCTTTTTGAACCTGATTATGATTGGGAAAAAAACGGAAATGTCCCTAATGTTGTTTTTCCAACAGGTGCTTTTATTAAAGATGAAGTTCTTTATATATTTTATGGATGTGCGGATAAAAGGATCGGTTGTGCTGAAATTGAATTAAAAGAAATAAATAAAATTTTAAAAAGGAGCAAAAGTTAAAGAAAAGACACCAATTTGGGAAGATGTTTTAATAATTATTTCTATTTTTTCACTTTGGCCCACAATCTTAAGAAGAGAAAATATTTTTACCCGTTTTATAATGTTTGTTTTTCTTGGAATTCTTTTATGGATTTTAAAAAGAAGGATTTCAAGAATAAAAAACTTATAAAACGAAAGTGAAAAATTTTTTAATTATAATAATTTTTATTTTAAACTCATGCCATACCAATAATATAGAAAAAAAGTGGCAAGAAATGGTTAAGATAGGGGATTATTATTTAGGAGAAAATAATATTGATATGGCTATAAAATACTGGGTAGAATCTCTTGAATTAAAAAGAGATTTGCTAATTTATGAAAAAATAATTGCCTCATTTATAATAAAAAGTGATTTTGAACAGGCAAAGAAATACACACTTGATGGTTTGACATATTTCAAAAATAATGATAATTTATTATTTAATTTAGGACTTATAGATTTTTATCTTGAAGAATATGATGAATCGCTGAAAACGATGGAAAAATTGATAGAGAAAAATAGATATTATCCAAATGCACATTATATAAGAGGATTGATATACGAAAAAAAAGGTGATTTTGAAAGAGCGAAAAAAGAGTTTGTTGAGGAAGTAAATATAAATCCTGCTTCAAGAAAAGCCTGGCAGAAAATCAAGGAGATGAAAAATGAGAAATAAAATATTTTTTCTGTCTTTTCTTTTCTTTTTTTTCCCTCTCTTTTCTTTCTCACAAAATACTATTAAATACATAAACTTCTTTTCTTCTTTAAAATCAAGGTTACCGGGTACAGACGGACATAGAGATGCAGCAAATTTTATTGAAAATAAATTTAAAGAGATTGGGCTTAAAAATGTAAAAAGGGAGATTTTTAAAACTGTTGTTCCTGTTGAAAAATTTGCTTATATTGAATACGAAGGGAAGAGGATTGATATAAATTGTTTCTGGCCAAATCTTGTAAGAACATCTACTTTACCACCTGAAGGGATTGAAGGGAAATTAATATATGCAAGAAAAGGTGATCTAAGAGAAGTAGAGGGTAAAGATATATATGGAAATATTATTGTTATGGATTTTGATTCTGGAAGTAAGTGGCTTGATTTTGCTATGCTTGGTGCAAAATGTTTTATCTTTTTAAATAGAGGAGAAATAACAAGGACAGAAGGAGAAAGAAAATTTCTTTCAGTCCCAATAAATGTCCCAAGGTTTTATTCAGACAATGAAAAAATACTTGAATTAGCAAAAGAAGAAAAAAATGTAAAAATTTATGGAAGGATGGATTGGGAATATGTTGATGATTATAATATTTATGGTTTTCTTGAGGGGATTGATAGAAAATTAAAAGATGAAATAATAATTATAAGTTCTTACTATGATAGTATAAGTGTAGTTCCCTCAGTTTCTCCTGGTGCTACTTCTGCCTGTGGAATATCTGCTTTGATTGAACTTGCAGAATATTTTGTAAAAAATCGTCCCAAAAGGAGTATAATCTTCCTTGCAACATCTTCTCATTTTATGAATATGAAAGGGATTGATGCTTTTATTCAGCGTCACTGCAGAACTGAAAAACCATTTTCTGAAAGAATAAAAAAAGAAGATAAAATTACTCCTTCCCTTTTCATTGGACTTGACCTTTCAGGTGATAACAACAAACTTGGCATATGGCATAATTCTACCGATTTTTATTACCAGAGATTTTTTGCACCAATTGGTAAAAAATTTATGGAGTATTCAGAAAAAGTAGAGAAAATTTTAGGATATTCAGAACCAGTTCTTGTAAATGGAATAAGTCCAGAAAAAGGAGTTGTATGGGAGACATTTTTACCTGAAAAAATAAAAACAGATGGCGAATATATGATTACTTCTGCAAATCCAGCAATTTCATTTATAACCGTTAATGATGGAAGGTGGAGAGTGGATACCCCAAATGATAAATTAGAAAATTTAAATTTACAAAATGTCATTAAACAGGTAAATATTTTAAAATCTCTTCTCTCTTATGCTTTAAATGATGAAGAACTTCTATCTAAAACCGAACTTAAAATGAAAGATAAAATGACAACTTTAAAGGCAAAAATTGTTACATTCAATCCAAAGAAGAGTTTTGTTCCAAATGACCCTGTTAAAGATGCTATTGTTGTTCCAAGAGATGGTATCTTTAATAAAACAACTGTAGGTGTGCGTGGATTCCCTTTTGAAATAACAAATGAAAATGGAATTGCAGAAATTTCAAGATTACACTTGGGTCAACAGATATATTTAAATGCTTTTTATATAAATAAAGATAATGGAGAAATCATCTTGGCTCCTGATATGGGAATTAATGGTAACCAACAATATCCAATCTCTTTTCAGATGGATATAAAAGAAAAAGAAAGGATGATTGTTCTTTTTAAATGTAAAGAGATATCTCTCTTTGGACTTATTGATCCTCAATACTTAATTCAAATAAATAATATAAATGTTTTTGATCTTTCAAATAGTTCTCCTGACGCTTATGGTTATTTCCTCCAATTCCCTGGTGGTATTCCATTTTTGTGGTCATCTTACTGCGAACCTGTTGGAACTGTTTTTGCAAAAGAAAATACTAAAATTAAAATCCTTGGAGAAACAGGACCTCTTGGAAAAAGATTGCTTCTTTTAAATTCAAGAGAAACATATACAAATAAGGAATGGGCAGAAGGTCTTGGATTTGATGTAAATGAAGTTTCAGCAATATATAACACTCCATATCAAGGTGCAAAAGATATGATAATTCTTGATAATTATAGAAGATACAATTTTGAAAGATATGGAATTAAAAATGAACGACTTTTTGAATTACAACAGAAATCAAAGGAATTACTACAAAAAGCAGAAAGTTCATTAAAAGAAAAAAAATGGTATGAATTTTTAAAATTTTCAAGACAATCTCAGAGTATAGAAGCAAGAGCATATCCTGATGTAAAAAATACTGCAAATGATGTTATTAAAGGAATAATATTTTATTTTATACTTTTATTACCCTTTGCTTATTTCTGTGAAAGGTTATTTTTCGGTTTTTCAAAGATTGAAAAAAGAATTACAGGAATATTTGGAATATTTCTTATAATTTACTGGATTATGAGATATGTCCATCCAGCTTTCAAACTTACAAATGCTCCTGAAGTAATACTACTTTCCTTTATAGTTCTTTCTCTTTCAGGAGTTGTTATATCTCTTATTGCTTCTAAATTTGAAGAACAGATGCAAAGAATTAAAAAAGAGACATCAAAGGTTTATCAAACAGATGTTGGAAGAATAACTGCAAGTGCGACTGCTTTTTCTCTTGGTGTTGCAAATATGAAGAGGAGAAAAACAAGGACTGCTTTAACTTCAATAACTTTAATTCTTCTTACCTTTACAGTTCTTTCATTTACATCAATTAAATCATATTTAAAATTCAATCAAATTTTAAGACCTAACAAACCACCTTATACTGGATTACTTTTAAGAGACAGAAACTGGACTCCACTTCAGGAAATATCTTATGACTATACAGAAAATGAGTTTTCAGGAAAAGGGATAATAGCGCCAAGGAGTTGGTTAATACTTGGAAGTTTAGGAAATAAAACCGCAATAGAGGTTAAATATAATAGTAAATCTTTTCTTTCAACTGGAATTCTTGGACTTTGCCCTTCTGAAAAAGAGATACTTCCTCTTGAAAAAACAATTATTTATGGAGATTGGTTTAAAGATGAAGACGAAGATAGCGTCTTAATTTCAGATAAAATTGCAAAAGAACTTGGTATTAAAAAAGAGGATATCGGAATTGCTAAAGTAAATATTTATGGGAAGGAGTTTGTTGTAAAAGGTATATTTGACAGTAAAAAATTTGGTGATATTAAGGACCTTGATGATGAAAGATTAACACCTGTTGATTTCTCAGTTCTCCCAGAAAAAGAAATTTCACAGATGAAAACAGAAAAAACTTCTCAGATATTTTCATCTCAGATACAGTTAAGGTCATTTACTCATACAGAACCAGAAAATACTTTAATTATGCCATTTAAAAAGGTTATGAATTTAAAAGGAACATTACATTCAATTGCTGTTAAATTTACAAGTTTAGAGAGTCCTAAAATACTTGTAGAAGAATTTATAACAAAACTTGCTGGTATTGTTTTTGTTGGATTTGAAAATAAAACAATAGTTTATAGCAGTATCGGATTTACTTCTTTTGGAGGTATAAGCAATATTTTAATACCAATTTTAATTGCTGCATTAATTGTTTTAAATACAATGCTTGGTTCTGTTTATGAAAGAATTAGAGAAATTGGAACATATAGTGCTGTTGGACTTGCGCCTGTTCATATTGCTTCTTTATTTTTTGCTGAATCTTTAGTTTATGCTGTTCTTGGTGCTGTGAGTGGTTATCTTCTTGGTCAAATAGTTATAAAAATACTTATGAATGCTAACTTATTAAAAGGGCTTGTTTTAAATTATTCTTCTCTATCTGCTGTAATTTCTACAATAATTATTGTGATAACAGTTTTACTTTCAACACTTTATCCAGCAAGAAAGGCATCACAAATGGCAGTTCCTGATGTAACAAGAAAATGGGTATTACCTGCACCAAAGGGAGATGAATGGGAATTTGAATTTCCATTTACTGTAAGTGAAAATGAAGTTCTTGGACTTGCTACATTCTTAACAGAATATTTCAATACATTTCAGGATGTTTCTCTTGGTAATTTTTATACTAATGGAGCAAAATTGAATTATGAAAAACATACCTCTGAAAAAAATAAATATTTTGTTGAAACAAGTATATGGCTTGCTCCTTTTGACCTTGGAGTAAGTCAGGAATTTAAAATGGTTTTTGAACCGCTTGGGAAATATAACTTCTATACAATAAATTTATTAATGAAAAGAACAAGTGGAGAATCTACTGATTGGAAACGCCTTAATAGAAGATTTCTTGATGGAATTAGAAAACAATTTTTAATATGGAGGACTGTAAGTGGCGAAGTTAAAAAAGAATATGAGACACAAGGGAAAAAATATCTTGGAATTAAATAGGGGGAAAAATGGAGCAGTTAGAAATGAAGGGATTTGAACCAGAAATTACAGAGAACTTTGAAAATGGTTTTAATATAAGGACAGTTCTTGCTATTTTATTCATTGGTTTTATAATGCTTCCTGCTTCAATTTATTTCTTTCTAATTACAGGTGGTGGACTTGGAGGTGCTGCTCAATGGGTTACAGTGATTCTTCTTCTTGAAATAGCAAAAAGGTCATTTGTTCAATTAAAAAGACAGGAACTTTATATAATTTATATTATTGCTGGTTCTGTTATTGGACTTGAACATCTTGCAGCACTTTTAATCTGGCGTCAATATCTTGTTCAGTCACCACCTGCCCAATTTTTTGGATTAACCGAAAATATGCCTAATTGGGTTGTCCCACCTGCTGGTTCAGAAGCATTGATGAAAAGGACATTTTTACATAAGGACTGGATAAAACCAATAATATTGGTTATTTCAACAAGTTTACTTTATAGAATAAATATGTTTTCAATGGGTTATTTTTTATTCCGTATTACAAATGATATTGAAAGATTACCTTTTCCAATGGCTCCTGTTGCTTCAGAAGGAGCAACCGCTCTTGCTGAAAGTAGTTCAAGAAAGGAAACATGGAGATGGCGTGTATTCAGTATATCTGCAATGATTGGTATCATTTTTGGTGCTTTTTATGTTGTTATTCCTGCTGTAACAGGACTTTTAATGGCACATCCTCTACAACTTTTTCCAATACCCTGGGTTGATTTCACAACACAACTTGAAACAGTTCTACCTTCCGGACTTTTTGGATTTGCAACAGATCTTGGAGTTATTTTAACTGGATTTGTTCTCCCTTTTCCTGTAGTTGTTGGAACTTTTATCGGTTCTTTTTTCTGTAAAACTTTTGGAAACCCATTACTTAAAAAAGTTGGTATTATAAAAAACTGGCAACCAGGCATGACAGCAGTTCCAGCAAATGTAGTAACTACAATGGATTTCTGGATAAATGTTACAATAGGGACAGGAATTGTTGTTGGTATTATTGGAATATGGAGGGTAATAAGAGCATTTTCAAGTTTTAAAGGCAAAACAAGACAACAAGTTATAATACCTTCTGATAGAGGAGATTATCCTATTTCTTTTGCACTTGGGATATGGTTTTTATCCACAATCCTCTACCTTATAATAACAAAAATTCTTATCCCAAACTTCCCTGTATGGATTTTTATTCTCTTTGGAATAATTCTTACTCCATTTTTAAGTTATACATCTGCAAGAATGTTTGGAATAACAGGTGTTGCTACAGGGATTGCCTTCCCTATGTTAAGAGAAGCCACTTTTATATTAAGTGGATATAAAGGAGTTGAAATCTGGTATGCTCCAATTCCTTATTTTAATCATGGACATACTGCTCAGGCATTTAAACAACTTGAACTCACAAGGACAAGATTTACATCCTGGTATAAAGGAGAATTTACTGCTTTTGGAATAACTTTGATTGCAACTTTCTTATTCTGGCAGATAATATGGAGAATGAACCCAATCCCCTCTTCAACATATCCTTATGTGCAGAAAATATGGCCTATGAATGCTACATTTGAAGCACTTTGGGCAACAAGTACTTTACCTACAGGCGAAAAATGGATGATAAAGGCAATAAAAGCAAAATATATATTAAGTTCAACTTTTATAAGTTTTATTATTTATGGATTATTTTCAATTCTTAAAATACCTCTTGGAACATTTTATGGAATTGTTGGTGGAATTACAACCTTACCCCATTATGCTTTTCCAATGTTTATTGGTGCACTTTTTGGAAGATTTTATATGGCAAAAAAAATAGGACCTAACTGGAGAAGATATACTCCAATAATACTTGCTGGCTATTCATGTGGCATGGGTCTTGTTGGTATGATTTCAATTGCAATTGCTTTAATAGCAAAAACAATATTCCAGATAATTTATTAAAACAGGATGACAAAAAAAAATGAACTCATTCTTTTTCTTATAGTTCTATTTGTATATATAAACTCAATTTTTAATCCATTTATTTTTGATGATTATTATCTTATTATCAATAATAGTTTCATAAAAAATTTTAAATTTTTTAAAAAATATTTCACAACAAATCTATTTGCAGGTGGTGGTGAAAAGGGATTATTTTATAGACCTCTTCAAACTTTAATATATGCTTTTATTTATAAAATTTCAGGTTTTATTCCAGTTGGTTATCATCTTATCAATATTTTTTTTCATTCTGGTTGTGCAATTTTAATCTA
>JAMWCJ010000062.1 GCA_023818645.1 Candidatus Omnitrophota bacterium
CTGTCAGAATAAAAATTAAAGGAAAACTTATAACTACCCTACCCTTCCCTCTATTTATAAAGGTTCTTTTACGCAGAATATCTCTCTTGTCAAAAAATTATTGCTGTCAAGATAAAATTGTAGAAAATTTTACACAACTTTTAGAAAAAGCAAATTCAGTATATACTATCCATTCAAAACTTACATGGCATGATTGGCAAAGATTCTCTTTAAGACAAAAAACATTTATGAAACTTGGAGGATTTACTGGAACTATTACATATAAAGGAAACTTAAAAGATTTTCTTCCATTTATAAAAATTGGTGAAATAATTCACATTGGTAAAAATACTTCCTTTGGTCTTGGCAAATATTTGATAGTATAAAGTTAAAGATATTTTAAAAAGAAAATTTTACAAAGTGCCAGTAGAAGGGAGATCAGATTTTTAATTTAAAAAGGTCAAAAGTCCCTCCTTCCAGTGAAATGTTAAGAGTATGACTTTTAATTTTTATCTTACTTCTTTTTTTAATCAGAGATTCAATTTTTGATACAGGATTTTTCAGTTTGATTGAGAGTAAGATTTCTATAGAACCAAAATTTACTGCTATTAAATATAAAAAATTGTCTTCTCCTTTTATTAAAATTGTCTTTGCATCTTTTGAATGCGATTTGACAGAAATTATGTCTTCTTTCGCTTTTTTACATGTTTTTTCTGCTGTTATTTCTGTATATACAAGACAAGCAATATCAATAATCTTTTCATTTTCTTTAATTGGAATAAGTCCACTTTTGTATGGATAACAGATCTCTTCAACATAAAGTCCTGTATTTATTACTTGACTTTCATATTGTGAAAGTTTTAAACCTGTCTGTCCTATACATGATTGTTTAATATAAAAACTGTCTGAACCATAAACTCCTACTATTCCAATGCAATTATCTATATTTACCCAGTTAGATTTTATTTTCAATACCTTCTGTCCAGATTTTCTTTGTTTTAATAATTTTATTGTTTTCTCTTCTGAATATATGTAACGCACGCAATTGTTAAAAATATCATTAGGGAGATTAAAAAGTAGACCTTTTATTTCCTTTATAAATATGAAATTTTTTGATAAAAATCTCTGTAAAACAAGGGTTGTTGTATCATCTGGTAAGCAGATAAATAGAATTGTGTTTTCGCTTAAAATTTCTGAATTTCTCCCCTCTTCAATAAAATTTTCACTTATTATCTGCGTTTTCCCTAATGTTGCAAAGCCACCTTTAAAGATATATTCTTTATGGTTTAAAATTTTATGATAATTGTTCCTTCCAGTTCCTATAATAATACCTGAAAGATTGTTTCTCCATTCAACTATATCACTTTTATTTTGAGGTAAACACAATCCTTGCGGTGGTTGAGCAGCAATCCAGCAGAAAGAATTTATTCTTTTTCTACTCCTGATAAAAATAGCACCATGATAGTTATCATACCAAAAATTTTTTACTCTTATTTTTTTTTGTTTTTTACCAAGTATCAACATCTTTCTCCAGTAAGCACCCATAGATAAAGTAATTGCCCTGTCAGTTTCAAGACGGGTATAGTATAATGGAGAAACTGATAATAAACCTTTCAATCTTTTAGAAAGGAAAGAACCATCTTTATTATAATCCATTTCTTTTTTGACAATTTTTAACCACCCTTTTTCAAATTCTATACAATCTCTATCTCCAAGAAAATCATAAATAAAAAGGAGTGCCGGAATAATATAGTCCTGACAATAACAATATCTGATTCTTGTATCTCCTCCAATTCTTAATAATCTTCCATCAGGGAGAATAAAATTTTTTAAAACATTCCAAAGTTGTTCAACATGTCTGTAAATAAATTTAGGTGGATTTATATTTTTTAATCTATATGTAAAATGCAAAATTGCTAAATTTGAAAGACAGATTACCATATAACCGATGTTTAAATATCCATGATGATTTAAAGCAAAAGTGTCAAAAAAATTGGGTCCAACAAACCATTCACTGACTTTTTTACCCTCTATTATTTCGTCTGAAAATTTATCAGAAGGGATTGATAGCCCATTTACTATAAATTGAATTGCTTTGTTTATATATTCAACCCTTCTTTTTTCTTCAGGATACATTAAAGATACCCTCAAAAGAAAAGAACCATTCCATATATTACTCTCTGGGTCATTGTTTTCTATAAGACCGGCTTTAATTTCCCTTTTTTCTTCTGGAGATCTCCTATAATACTGGTCAACAAGCCAGTCACTTTCTGATATCATAACTTTTTTTAGTAATAATAAATCATTTTCGGTTAAAAGACCCTTAATTGCCTCAAGACCATGCATTGCTCTTTCTAATCCTAAAACACTTATCCATGAGTGCCCCCATTTTTTCCCATCTGTACAGGTAAACGTCCCTTCTATATGTGTTTCAAGGGAAAAACGGAGTAATTTTATTGCCTGTCCTTGTAATTGTTTTGAATTCAGTAAAGATGAAAGGACTGCTATTGCTCCAAATGCCTTTAAATTTGTCTGAACTGACCAATTATCACTATAGCCAGTACCATAAAATAAAAGTTCTGGTTTCCCTTTTGGAGAAAATAAAAAGTTTTTATATGATTTTAGCCAATTTTTAAGTAGTTTTAAGTAATCAAGATAAGTTATCATTTTTAAATTTTTTACTATTCAAAAGGTTTTGGATTAAGTAGTATATTAAACATTTCTATTAAACTTTATCTATATGAATTATTGTAAAGTCCGACCTCATAAAATAAATGCTTCAAATTCTTCTAAATATCTTTTCAAATTTTTTTGATTGTTCGTTTCTACAACTAACCTTACTACTGGTTCAGTTCCAGAAGGTCTTATATGAATCCAGCCATCTTTTCTAATTATTTTTACTCCATCTGTAACATCAATCTTCTCTTTTCTATACTTTTTCTTTAGTTTTTTCATTATTTCCCTTATTTTCTCATTTGTTATCTCATATTTTTCTTTTTTCATAAAATAAACTGGAAACTCAGAAACTATTTCAGATATGCTTTTCTCTTTTTCTGCCATATATTCCAAAATTAAAGCCATTGCAACAAAACTATCTCTTCCATAATGAACTTTTGGATAAATTACTCCTCCATTTCCTTCTCCACCTATTAATGAATTAACTCGTTTCATCTTTTCCACTACATTTACTTCCCCTACTTTTGTCCTGTAAACATTTACTCCAAAATTTTTAGCAATAAAATCTATTACCATAGATGTTGAAAGATTAACAACAATTGGCGTTTTTACTTTTTCAAGAATATTTTTTACACATATTGCAAGGACTAACTCTTCTCCAATTATATTTCCTTTTTCATCAACTATTGCTAATCTGTCACCATCTGGGTCTTGAGCAAATCCAATATTTATATTTTTCTTTTTTATATATTTTGATAATTGTTTTAATGTTTCTTTTTTTGGTTCAGGATTGTGGGCGAAAATACCATATGGTTTCTCATTTAAAATTTCAACTTTACAGTTTAATTGTTCAAGAAATTTTTTTGTATATAAAGATCCTACTCCTTGGCATACATCAACCGCAATCTTAAAGTTACTTTCTTTTATTTTTTCAGTATTTATATTTTCATAAATTGCTTGAAAAAACTTCTCTGATATATTTGTCTCAAAGAATAGTTCACCGGGCTTTTTTGATAATGAGAATTTACCCTTTTTAAATATTTCAAGAAGAATTTTCCCTTCTTTTTCATTTAAAAATGTTCCTTTTGAAGATAAAAATTTGATACCATTATATTTAAGTGGATTATGACTTGCTGTTACAATTACTCCACCTGTCTTTTTATTTTTTTCAACAAAAAATTCAACAACTGGAGTTGGTGCTATCCCTAAATCAATGACATTTTTACCAGTAGCCAAAATAGAAGAAATCAAAATATGTTTAAGAATCTCTCCTGAAATTCTTGTATCTCTACCTATATAAACATTTTTTTCTTTTAAAAAGTTACCATAAGCAAGTCCAAATTTATAAACAACCTCAAAATTTAAGTCAGAAGGATAAACCCCTCTAATTCCTGAAACACTAATTTTAAGACCTTTCATTTAAATATCCATAAAGAATTTTTGTAATTTCGCTTGGATACATCAAATATTTTTCTATCCCATATCTTCTTAAATCATCTATTTTTACACTATCTTCAATTTTAAACATTCCTACTTTTGTTCTTATCAATTTATTTTGTGTTCCACCACAACCAAGTTTTTCTCCTATATCTCTACACAATGCCCTTATATAAGTCCCTTTTGAGCATAAAACTTTTAATTCAACATAAGGTAAAGAGATATTAAGAACTTCAATTTTTTTTATAAATACTTTTCTTGGAGATGGTTGAATTTTTATCCCCTTTCTATAATATTTGTATAGGGGAACTCCTTTATGTTTAATTGCTGAGACCACAGGCGGTATCTGTTCAATTTCGCCTTCAAAACTTTTAACAACATTAATAATCTCTTCTTCAGTTAGATTTTTAACTTCCTTTTTTTCTATAATATTTCCATCTATATCGTCTGTATCTGTTTTTACTCCAAGAAAAACCTCTGTAATATATTCCTTATCAAAATTAAGAAATCTATTTAAAATTTTTGTTGTAGTTCCAAGACAAATAATTAAAACCCCTTCTCCAATTGGATCAAGTGTTCCACCATGGCCTATTTTATCCTTAATTTTAAATTCTTTTTTCAGTATTCTGATCACATCATAGGAAGTTATTCCTTTTGGTTTATATACATTTAGTATTCCGTCCATTTTAATTCTTCCATAATCAACGATTCTACTTCATCAATCTTTTTATTTTCTAAAAAACAACCTGCTGCTTCTCTATGTCCTCCTCCATCAAATTTTCTTGCAACACTCTCTACATCTATTTTCCCTTTACTTCTCATACTAACTTTAGTTCCATTTTTCTTTTCTTTAAACAAAATTCCAACTTCAACTCCTTTTATAGAAATTAAAAAATCTACAAATCCTTCTGTATGTTCTTCGTTTGTTTTTGTTTTTTTATAAAATTCTAAAGGGATTTTCATAATGCAGATTTTTCTTTTTCTATCAAATTTTAATGTATTAAGTGCTAATTTGAAAAGATTGACCGATTTAATTGATTTTTCATAAAATATTTTTTGAGCGATTTTTTCAGGATTAATTTTTTTATCTATTAATCTTTTTGCAATCTCCATCGTATATTTGTTTACACGATGAACAAATCCACAGGTATCATATAATATAGATGTATAAAGACATATCGCCTGATTTCTATCAATTTTGTTTAGTTTATCACATAAAAAATACATCATTTCACCAGAGGAGGAAAAATAAGGATTAATCCAGTTTATATTTCCAAAATTGGAGTTTGTTAAATGGTGGTCAATATTGATTATAAATGGAATTTTTTTTATTATCTCTTTCACATTACCTACTCTTTCTAAACTTCCACTATCTAAAATAATTCCAGCATCAAAATTAACTTTTTTCCCAGTCATAAAATAAGTTTTTATTTTTTGGGAAAATGGAAGAAATTTGAATATTGAAGGTATCTTATCATTATTTATAATTTGGACTTTTTTATTTAATTTTTTAAGACAGATATATAAAGCAAGTTCACTTCCAATAGCATCTCCATCAATATTGATATGAGATGTTATAAGAAAAGTGTCTTTACTTTTTAAAATTTTCACAATTTCTTCTACCTTTTTTTCATTCCTTTGCGATAGTTTTACTTCCATAAAGCATTTCCTTTATATGTTTTTTCAATTCATAAATTCCTTCTTTTGTTTTTGCTGAAACAAAAATAAATTCTGGATACCTATTTTTTAATATTTCCAGTTCTTCTTTTGGTATAAGGTCAATTTTATTAAATAGATCAATTTTAGGTTTATTTTCAATCTCAAGGATTTTTAATACTTCTGATATTGTATCTTTTTGTTTTTCCAAATTCGGTTTTGAAATGTCATACACGCAAATTATTAGATCTGAATACTTTACTTCTTCAATTGTTGATTTAAACGCCTCAATCAAATGATGGGGAATATTTTTCAGAAGTCCGACAGTATCACTTATAAGACAAATTTTATTATCGCTAAGATATACACCTCTTGTTGCAGGATCAAGAGTTGAGAATAATTTATCAGCAACATATAGATTTGAACTGCTGAGAGCATTTAGTAAACTGCTTTTCCCTACATTTGTGTATCCTAAAAGTGAAGCAGTCGGAAAAAATTCTCTTGATTTTCTTAAAATTTCTCTATGTTTTTCAATATCCTTTATCTTTTCTTTTAATATATGAATTCTGTTTTTTATCATTCTTTTATAGACCTCAAGTTTCATTTCACCAGGACCTTTTGTTCCAAGACCACCCCCAAGACGTGAGAGTGCAATCCCATGGCCTGTTAATCTTGGTAGTAAATAATTTAATTGTGCAAGTTCTATCTGTATTTTCCCTTCCTTAGAATATGCGTGTTCTCCAAAAATATAAAGTATTAATTCTGTTCTATCAATGACTTTTAAATTCAAAATTTCTTCAATATTCCTCTGTTGAACAGGTGAAAGGTTTTTTTCAAATATAAGAAATGAAACTTTATTTTTCTGGATATAACTTTTTATTTCTTCAAGTTTACCTTTTCCTATATAAGTAGCAGGGTTTATATGCTGAAGATTTACATAAAACTTTTCTATTATCTGAATTCCAAGTGTTCTTGATAGTGAAATTAATTCTTCAGTTTCTTCTTCTATTTCATCAATGGATTTGTCTTTTATTATAACTAATATTCCTTTCTTCCCTAAAAAAGTTTCTGGTAAATTCTCAATAATTTTCTTCACGTTTTAACAATATTTTTTACTTTTAATATAGTTAATCTATCTCTATATCCAATTCCTCTTCTATAACCAGTCTTCGCTGTCTTTCTAAACACATAAATTTTTTTACCTTTCTTTTCTTCAACTACTTCGCATATCACTTTTATATTTTCAAGTTTATCTTTTTCAGTAATTATTTCTTTATCGTCAAAAAAACATATTGGTTTTAGTTCAATTTCATCCCCTACTTTTTTATCTTTAATTCTTAATACTGAAAATTTCAAACCTTCTTTTACTTTTATTTGTTTTCCACCAAGTTCAATTAGTGCATACATTATTCACTCCTTTTTTCAATAAACTGAATATCTTTTTGTAAATTTTTTATTTTTTCTTCTAATTCAACAATTTTCTTTTTCTCTTTTTCAATTACTTCAAAAGGTGCTTTTCTGAGAAACTCTTCGTTTTTCAATCTATTTTCAATATTTAAGAGTATCTTTTTCAGTTCCTCTATCTCTTTTAATCTTTTTTCTTTCTCTTTTGAAATATTTATTATACCACTAAAAGATATACCAAGTCCACCCCAGGCAAGATGTCTTATAAAAATATTTTTTTCTATATCAAGTTTTTTAATCTCTTTAACTCCTGCAAGTTTCTTTATAATATCCTTCTCAAGTTGGTTTAAATCACCGTCAAAAAAACATTCTACATTTTGCTCAATTGGAATTTTAAACCTTGTTTTTGTATCTCTTATAGCAATTATTATATCTTTTATTCTTTCAAACTTATTTAATGCTTCTCGGTCATAAAAATTGATAGGTTGTGGCCATTTACTCACTGTTATACTTTCACTGTCAAAGTTAATATATCCCTTCAAGTTTTGCCAAATTTGCTCTGTAATAAAAGGAATAAATGGATGTAAAAGTTTTAAAGAGACGATTAAAACTTCACATAGAACAGGGATTACAATATTTTTGATATAATCTACATCTTTGTAAACCTTTGAAATTTCTATATACCAATCACAAAAATCATGCCAGTAGAAACTATAAAGATTATTTAAACCTTCATTAAAATAAAATTTTTCAAGAGAATTGTTTGTTTTTTTCACTATTTCATCAAGTTTTATAAGTATCCATTTTTCTGGAAACTCAATATTTTCTCTATTTTTTAAAAAACTGATATTTTCTATTTTCAATTCTTCACATCTTTTTAATATATATCTTGACGAATTCCATATTTTATTTGTGAAATTTCTTCCTTTTATATGAAAATCAGGCGAGAGAAAAACATCCTGGCCAAAAGCAGTAGAAGAAATTAATCCAAATCTTAAACTATCTGCTCCATATTTATCTATTATTTCAACAGGATCTATGACATTACCAAGAGATTTGCTCATTTTTTTACCACTGGAATCTCTCACAGTTCCATGAATATAAACATTCTCAAAAGGAATATCTCCCATAAATTCAAGTCCTGCCATGACCATTCTCGCAACCCAGAAAAATAAAATCTCTTGTGCTGTTACTAATGTATCTGTTGGATAAAATATCTCAAGGTCTTTTGTCTTTTCAGGCCAGCCAAAGACAGAAAAAGGCCACAGCCATGAAGAAAACCATGTATCAAGAACATCTTCATCCATTTTTAATTCTTCGCTTCCACAATTAGGACATTCTTTTATTTCTTCTTTTTCAACTATTGGAGGACAGTTATTTTCACAATACCAGACAGGAATTCTATGTCCCCACCAAATCTGCCTACTTATGCACCAATCCTTTATATTGTAAAGCCATTGTAGATAAACTTTTTTCCATCTTTCAGGATAAAACTTTAATTTCCCTTCTTCTGCAACTTTAATTGCTGGTTCTGCCAATGGTTTCATCTTAACAAACCATTGATTTGAAAGATACGGTTCAATAACTGTGTCACATCTATAACAATGTCCAACTCTATTTGTATAAGGTTCAACTTTAGATAATAAACTGAGTTTATTTAATTCTTCTATAATCAATTTTCTACATTCAAATCTATCTAATTTATTAAATTTTCCTGCATTTTCATTCATAATCCCTTCTTCATTCATTATTAAAATAAAATCAAGGTTATGTTTTTGAGCAATTTCAAAATCATTTAGGTCATGAGCAGGAGTTACTTTTACTGCACCTGTCCCAAATTCAATCTCTACTTTTTCATCTGCAATTATCGGAATAATTCTTTCAACAAAAGGTAATTTTACTTTTTTACCTATAAGATTTTTATAACGGTTATCTTTTGGATTTACAGCAACAGCAGTATCTCCAAGCATTGTTTCCGGTCTGGTTGTTGCCACTTCAATAAATCCGCCTTCTAAAACAGGATATTTTATGTAGAATAATTGACTCTCTTCATCCCTATATTCAACTTCTTCATCAGATAAAGCGGTTTCACATCTTGGACACCAATTTATTATTTTTTTTCCTTTATATATTAATCCCTTTTTATATAATCTGACAAAACATTCTTTTACTGCATTTGAAAGCATCTGATCCATTGTAAACCTTGTTCTTGTCCAATCACAAGAAGCACCAAGTTTTTTAAGTTGATAGATGATTCTTGAACCATATTTCTCCTTCCATTTCCAAACCTCTTCTATAAATTTTTCTCTACCAAGTTGTTTCCTTGTTATCCCTTTTTTTAATAATTCTTTTTCAACTACATTTTGAGTTGCAATTCCAGCATGGTCAGTTCCAGGAACCCACAGTGCACAAAAATTTGACATTCTTTTCCACCTTATTAGAATATCCTGAATTGTGTTATTAAGTGCATGTCCCATATGTAAAAAACCGGTCACATTTGGAGGAGGAATAACTATTACATATTTTTCTTTTGTATTATCTGATCTAACATAAAAATAACCATTTTCTTCCCACATTTTATATATTTTTTCTTCTACCTCTTTTGGATTATACTTACTTTCCATATTATTTTTCCCCAAAATAAATAATTTCTTTTAATTCATCAATTATAAAAAGTTCTCCATTATCAAAGATAATCTCTTTTATTTTTTCGCAAATACTTTCAATCTCCTTTTTCTCACTATTTACAAAACATAACCCTATCACTGCCCTCTGCCATTTATCCTGATAATCAACCTCTGCTATTGACACATTAAATTTTGACTTAATCTTATTTTGAAGTGATTGAATTACCCTTCTTTTATCTTTTAAACTTGTACTGCTTGGGATAATAATATCAAATTTTAAAGTTCCTACAAACATATGGTTAATTATTATACAATCATTTTAAATTATTTTCCAGATCTTTATAAACAATTTGATAAACTTTTTTTAGTGGGATCCTTTTTTGTTCTGAAATTTTTTTACAGTCATCATATTCAGGTGATATATTTATAACTTTACCATTTATATATGATTTTTTTACTCTTACATTTCCAATAGTTGTTTTAATTGTTTTTACTTCTCTTTCTAAAACTATTCTGTTCTCTTTTCTATATCTAAAACCTATAGTTGTAGATTCTTCAAAAAGGATTTCACTAATTTTTTTAAATTTATTTTCAGGTAATATAATCTCTACTTTAAAAACTGGTCTGTTTTTTTTGCCAATTCCATGAAAGATAGATACATCTAAAGCACCATTATTATAAAGTTTTTCAATTAAATGCCCTATCAAAACAGGGTTCATATCATCAATATTTGTCTCTATAATTACAACACTATCTTTTTCATCTTTCGCTTCTCCTATTATAAACTTAACCATATTTGGAGGTGGAGATTCTCTTGTCCCTGCACCATATCCAAATCTATTTATATAAAAATCAGAATTTATTGGAGAAAAATTTGCTATACCTTTGATAATTGCGGCACCAGTTGGTGTTGTTATTTCAAATGGTATATTTTTAGGAATTGTTGGAACCCCTTTTAAAATTTCAATTGTAGCAGGTGCTATATTAGAAAAACCTATAGGACTGGAAAAAACCTCTTCAATTCTAAGTATTTCAATTCCAATAATGACACTTACTATTTCAATAATAGCATCAATT
>JAMWCJ010000005.1:0-29730 GCA_023818645.1 Candidatus Omnitrophota bacterium
ACCTGGATATTCTGGATTCTTATAGTCGCCATATACCCAGTTGGTCGTATCTCCTTTCCCTAATCCTCCATAACTTCCTCCTGCATTTCCACTGGCTCCTGTTGGACTATTTCCTTTTGTGTATCCTTTTATGTATCCACGACCACTTACATCTATCTTACTCGTAGCATCTATATAAACATCTCCACTTATATTCAAATCTATCATATAAACAGAACTGTCTGTACAAGGAGAATGTGTACAAACAGAATTATCAAGAAGTTTTAAGAAATAGAAAGTATGGCTTCCATTTATTGTGAGAGTTGATTTATAACAGACGATTGCAAAATTTTCATAATCTGCATTTGCTTCATCAATTGTTTTTAAAGTTCCAAATAGACCTGCCTTAAATGAAACATCCATCTTTGTTCCTTGCATATTTTCAATATCAGGGCCTATTTCAATAGTATAATTTTGCAAACCTGTCTGGCCTGTGCTTATTATCTGGTACTTTGTGCCAGAAATTTTTGTGATGTTTGAAGGAACAATGTTTCCACCAGGTCCTGTAAAAACAATATCTTCAACAGTAAAAGAGCTCTCGTTAATTTCCTGATTGAACTCAATCTCCAGCACATCAAATGGATTATTAGAAGAACCTTTTGGTGTTAAATCAACTATCTTTAATCCTTGCGGAAAAACGCAAAAACTTAAAAGAAGAAACAAAATAATCCCTTTTCTTTCTCTCATTTGTTTTCCTCCTAGTTAAATTTGGTTTAAAATAAATTATTTATAACTTAAGTTCTTTGAAAATTAAATTTTTTAAAAACAAGGGAGAGGAAAACAACATCTTGACCCCTTTTAAATTTAATCTATATATAGTCATCCACAGAATTAATTGGTGACTGGCAAATAGAAAAATATCTCTAATTATCTGCCAGATATTTGATAGATGTGAAACAAAAAGAGTAAATTTTTTATAAATGACTATACGCGAAATGACTATACGCGAGAGGAGGAGCAGTTTCATTTGTTTTATTATACTCATATTTTTTATTTTTGTCAAATTTTTTTTCAAGGAGAAACTCAATAGGTGTAAGAACCATTACTCCAAACTTTTTCTTTACTTTAATTTAATATCTCTTTCCCATAGACTGAGTACTTTTTAGGAATTATGATAGCAGATGGGATTACAATATTATATCTTTTGAATAACAATTTTGGGTTTTATATAAGAAATTCAAAAAGAAAAAAAAGGTCTTTTTTTTGGTTTTATCGCACTCTTCTTAAAAATATAGAAAGCATTGTTTATCCCTGAATTTTAAAATTTAATTTAGTATAACTTTCAAAAGGCGGGATTTCAAGAAAGTTTTCAATTACCTCATCATCTCTATCATAAAAAATATATAAGTAGAGATTGATTTTTGTTCCTCCTTTCAATATAATCTCAAGATTTTTATCAAAATCAATTTTTTCTATTGAGATACTTTTTAAGTTTTTAGCATAAAGACTTATATAATCATAATTTTTAAAAATTTTGTTTTTCATACCTATTGAGTTTATTATCCCTTTTATTATTTCCTCCCACTCTTCAATCTTTAAAAAAGAAATTCTCTGTTCATGTGTCATTAAACATCCAAAAAACTTATTTTCAAGACCTCTTTTTATCTGAAAAATACCTCTTTTAATCGCTCTTTTTGTATCTGTTGAATTATTTTCATTCCAGAAATTCGTACATTTATAAAGAAAATCAAAATCAGGATTTTTCTCATTTGATGACTTTTCTTCTATTTTCAACGGAAGTGATAAAACATTAAAAAAATCATTATCTTCTGGGATTTCACTTAGGGAAAAGTTAATTTTATTGTATGGTTTTAAATCCCAGATATGACTTTTTGGGTCTGAATATGCTTTTCCAACTCTTATAATATTCATCAAAAAATTCTGGTTCCTCTCTTTTAAATATGAGAGTGATTTAATCCCAACTTCTCCAAAATGAGCGTTTAAAGTAATAGATGGTTTAATTCCAAATAATTCAAACTTTATATCAACTCTATTAAAATTTTCTTTTAATTCATTATCAGAAAACTCCTGTCCATTATGTTTCATATAAATAGGATATTCATTTTTATTTACTGGATCTGAAAAAGCATGAGGGGAAAATTCTGCTTGTTTTTCAAAATATTTCTCTCTTATAGATAAAATATCATCTTTTTCTATGTCATCAATAAAAAGCCCAAGATTTGGCACTATTTTATATCTATTTAAAATATCAACATACTTAAATCTTTCAACTGTCTCTTTATATTTTACAACTTTACTTCCAGAACCAGAGACATCATCAATCCTTGCAGTTATAAAAGGTGGCATTGTTTTTGTTATGAATGGTTTTTTACTTGCCCAGATTAAACTTCTGAAAAAAACATCATCAAGTCCTTCTGTATGACCTAATACATCATCCTGCCATAATCCAGCAGATGTAAGGAATAAAACTATTTTCCCTTTACCAAATCTTCCATATATCCCACAAGGTTGTCCATCTTCATTATAAAGAAAGACCTTCCATGCTCTATTATCAAATTTAACAGAATAAAAAATTATTTCATTTTTTAATTCAAATTCATCATTGTAAGTTCCCTGACAGATCCATGAATTTTTTTCAAGTTTTATTTTAGAAGTTCTTTTAGGAATAAATTCTTCAATTTTAATGTTTTTTAGAAAATCAAAAGGATATGATGATATATATCCATCAAAAATAACAATACCAACTCCTGAATAAAGATTTTTTATTAAAATATCCGTTTCTAACTTTCCAAGAGAAAAACCAAGTCCTTCCTGCCCAATAACTATTAAATTTGTATTTTCAATTTCTCTTTCAAAAAATCTCTCAAATGAAAGGTCAATAATTTTATAATAAAAACCAAGATGTTCAATCGCTGAAAAAATGCCTTTTTCACATCTTGAATAATGAACAATTTTTGAAGAATCAACTAAAATTTTTGTTTCCATTATTCTAAATTTGTATGCCTTTGTTTAATTAAATTAATACTAATCCTATTTTTTTCAATATAAAATTGAACAAATTCTTCTAAAAACAAAAAACATACTTGTTCAAAAAGAGAATTTCCAAATTGGAATGATTTTTTTGTGGGTATATAAATTAAATTGTCTGAAATTTTTGCAAGTTTACTTTTTTTATTTGAAGTTATTGTCAATATTTTACCTCTTTCTCTTTTACAAATCTTTGCCAATTGAAAAAGAGTATTTTTTTCTCCAGAAGCAGAAATAAAAATCATAAGATCTTTATCTGTAAATCTTGGTGTTGTTGTCTCACCTAAAAAAAATGAATTTAGACCAATATGATATAATCTCATACAGAAACATCTTCCAATAAATCCACTCCTTCCAATTCCATAAACAAAAATTTTTTCACTTTTTGAAATCAATTTTTCAAGTTTTTCAAATTCTTCCTTTTTTTTAATCTTTTCAATTGCTTTTAATACTTCATTGATTATATTTCCCATTTTTAAAATTTTAGCATTATTTACAAAACTTTCAATCAAAGTAAAAAATATGATATAATATAATTTGTTCTTGAAGTAAGGAGGTAAAAATGGCACTAAATTTAGAGGATAGAATTTTAACAATTATGGAAAAAGGTGCTTCACAGAAAGTTATAACAGGGATATTAAATGCTTCTTTAAAAAGATCAATAACAAGAAGAGCACTAATAAATGCGATTGATAGAGCAACATATAAAATGTCTCTTAAAACATACCAAAGACCTCAAAAAGTTCTGGAGGAAAGATATTATATGGGAAGAGCACTTTTACATTCAATTGAAAGATTATTTGATACAGATAGTATTTCTCCAAACTGTGTAAGAGCACTTTCAAATATTTTCCTTGGCAAAGTTTTTATTCAGGGGATTTATATAAGAAGAACATTTGAAGAAAAACATGGATTTAGACCACCATGTTTTGTCACAATCTCTCCATCAAATGTATGTAATTTAAGATGTAAAGGTTGCTATGCAGGAGAAATTTATGAAAAAAATAACTTAAAATTTGATGTTTTTGATAGAGTTATAAAAGAAATGAAAGAAAAACTTGGTATTTACTTTTTTGTTATCTCTGGAGGAGAACCATTTGTTTATAATGACAATGGTAAAACATTATTTGATATACTTGAAAAACACAATGATGCTTATTTTATGGCTTATACAAATGGAACTATGATAAAGAGAGAGGTTGCTAAAAAACTATCAGAACTTGGCAATTTCACACCTGCTATATCTGTAGAAGGATTTGAAAAAGATACAGATGATAGAAGAGGAAGTGGTATTTTTAAAAGAATAATGGAAGTTATGGACGATTTAAGAGAAGAAGGAGTTCCATTTGGTATATCAGTAACTCCAACAAGATATAATGCTGATTTACTTTTATCAGATGAATTCATTGACTTTTATTTTGAAAAAAAGGGTGCATTTTATGGCTGGTATTTCCAGTATATGCCAATTGGAAGAAACCCTTCAGTAGAACTTATGGTAACCCCTGGACAGAGATATAGAATGTTAAAGAGGATATGGCAACTTGTTATTGAAAAGAAAATTTTCATTGCTGATTTCTGGAATTCAGGAACTGCTTCTGATGGATGTATGGCTGCTGCAAGAGGTGGAGGATATTTCTATATAATGTGGGATGGAACAATTACGCCTTGTGTATTTATTCCATTTAAAGATAAAAATTTAGGAAATATTTATAAAATTTACGAAGATGGAAAGACAATAGTTGATGCAATTAAATCACCTTTATTTGAAAAGATTAGAGAATGGCAGAATAACTATTGGATAAAGAAAGGTAAAAAAGAATGTGGAAATCTCCTTACTCCCTGTATAATAAGGGACAATTCTTTAGATTTTTATAGAATTGTAAAAGAAACAGATGCCCAACCTGTTGATGAAGGAGCGAAAGAATATTTGAAGTTTATAGAAGAAGGGAAGATGCCTGAATATAATAAAAAATATAGAGAATTAACTGACCCTCTCTGGATAAACGAATATTTGAATGAATAAATTTATAAAGTTTATTAGAAAAATCAGAAGATACCGAACAATAGTAAATATCCTTGTCAAATATGGATTTGAAATATTCTTAGAAAGAATTCATATTTCAATATTCCCTTTCAAAAAGAAAAAGAAAATAGAATCTTCATTTCCTGTAAGAATTAGAAAAATTCTGGAAGAACTTGGTCCAACATTTATTAAACTTGGTCAAATATTAAGCACAAGGCCTGACTTAATACCACTTGAATATATAAAAGAACTTGAAAATCTTCAGGACAATGTAAAACCAGAAAATTTCCAACTAATGAAAGAAATTATTGAAAACCAACTTAATAAGAAATTAGAAGAGATTTTTGATGAATTTGATGAACAACCAATCGCTTCTGCTTCACTTTCTTGTGTTTATAGGGCTATCTATAAAAATAAAAAAGTTGCTGTTAAGGTTCAAAGACCATATATTAAACAACAGATTTTTACTGATATAGAAATTTTGTATGATATTGCAAATTTAATAGAAAGATTTATCAAAGAAAGTGAAATTTATCAGCCAACAAAGATAGTAAAGGAGTTTGAAAAAAATATTAAAAAGGAATTAAATTTTATTATAGAAGTTAAAAATATTGAAATTATGAAAGAAAAGATGAAAAATTTTGAGAGATTATTTATACCCGATGTTTACAAAGAAATTTGTACAGAAAAAATACTTGTGACTGAGTATATAGATGGAATAAAAATTAATAAGGTTGAACAGTGGAGTAGATTTGTGAGCAAAGAAGAGGTATTAAAAAATGGGACCGATATAATTTTAAAACAGATTTTTGATATTGGTTTGTTTCATGGAGACCCGCATCCAGGAAACATATTTATTATGAAAGATGGAAGAATTGCTTTAATAGATTTTGGAATTGTTGGGCATCTTGATGAAGAAAGAAAGTATTATATTATTAATCTTCTTTCAGGTATTATAAAAGGGCAAACAAATAAAATTATATATACTTTAAAACTTATGGGTTCTCTAAATGAAAAAGTTGATATTCAGGAATTAAAAGATGAAATTGAAGATATGATTAAACTATACAGGGATATCCCTGTGAAAGAAATAAAAATTGGAGAAGTTTTTGGTCTCTTTTATGATATAATAAGACAATATAGAATTAAAATTCCTATAAGTTTTTCTTTAATGAGTAAATCAATAATTACGCTTGAAGGTATATGCAATTTTATTGAACCTGATTTTAAACTTACTGAAGCAATTGAACCATTTTTCATTGAAATTATTGAGAAAAAAGTAAAATTTTCTTATTTTTTAAAGGAATTTCAGGATATATTTTACAGATTTCATTACACAATTAAAGAAATACCAGAAACCATAGAAACATTTCTTGAAACAGTTAAAAATTTTAAAAAGAAAAATTACGAAAATGAAAATATTCATGGAGATTTAAACAGAACGATTAAAAAAACAAGTTTAAAAATTTCTTTTTCTATTTTTATCTCATCTTTTCTACTTTGTTCAACTTTTCTCTTTTTTATTTCTGACTACTTTATTTTTGGCATTACAGGTTTTTTTCTCTCTGCTATTTTAATCCTTATATTTCTTTTAAAATTGAGGGGATAAATGAAGATAGAAAATAAAAGTGCATATCATAATTATGAAATTCTTGAAAAAATTGAAGCAGGAATTGTTCTTAAAGGAAGTGAAGTAAAATCAATTAGGGAAGGAAAAATTTCATTTAAAGATTCTTATGCAAAAGTAGAAAATGGAGAAGTATTTCTTCACAATTTTTACATTGCTCCATATCAATCATCATTTGAAAAAATAAATCCATTGAGAAAGAAAAAGATATTACTTCATAAAAATGAGATTAGAAGAATTGAAAAAAAAATTTCAGAGAAGCACTTGACACTTATACCTCTTTCAGTGTATTTTAATAATAGAGGACTGGCAAAAATTGAACTTGCAATTGCAAAAGGGAAAAAGCTCTTTGACAAAAGGAAGGAATTAAAAGAAAGAGAGATAAAAAGAGAGATAGAAAGAAAAATGAAAAATATGGGGGCGAAATAGGGATCGACAGGAAGGAATCTTTGATAATGTTGCCTGTCAAGTTTGTCAGGGACTTGTAAAAACCTGACAAAAAATAACTGCCGCAACAGCAAATACTCTGGCTGCATAAAAGCAGCCACCCATTTACAGAGTTTGCCTCTGACTCTGTAAAATGGGTCGGATAAGAGGTATCTTATTTGAGGGTTATCCTTTTCCCCTCAAATAAGATTATTAAAAAGGATGCGGGTAAAAGGGCTTGTCAGAAGTGCCTTTTTACTCTAAGAACAAACTTCTGACTATGCAGGTAGAGACATTATCAAAGGTCTTCCTGGACGCGGGGGCAGTACCCGCCGCCTCCAAGGTTGGTGATTAAAAGTAAGAGCGGGTAGGAACATAAGCAAGGAATCCTGGCGAGCGTCCAGAAAAAGGGTATGGGAAAAAGTATTTTTCCCATATGAAATATGTAGTGGGGGAAGAAAAGATTAAAGGAAGGGGAAACACCCCTTCCTTTAAGGAGCGAAGCGACGGACGCGGGGCAGTACCCGCCGCCTCCACCAATTTAAAAATAGAGGAGAAAAGATGCATAGTAAAAAATTTGGTTATATATTTTTTTTTATTTTTCTATTATCTTTAAATTTATTTTCGCTAAACTTAGATGAAGAAATAAAGATAAAAAAAATACCAACATATTTTATAAAAAATGTTCAGTACATCTCATTAAAATCATTTCTTAAAATTATAAATTCTGATAACTGGGCAAAAATAGAAGATAGAGTTTTTTTGTTTTCTGATGAAACACAGATAAAATTTAGAATAGATGATACGACTGTAATTGTAGGAGGAAAAAAAATTGAAATTAAAAATCCTCCAAAGGAAGTTGAAGGTGAAGTTCTAATACCAGTTGAAGATTTTTCAAAAATATTTTCTGATTTTAAAACTCCTGAAAAAAAAGAAGAAACAAAAAAGATAGTATCGGAAGAAGAAAAAATAAATAAAAAATTTATTATAGTAATAGATCCTGGACATGGAGGTCATGATGCAGGTGCAATTGGGAATTTTGGCCTGAAAGAAAAGGATGTAAATCTTGATGTTTGTTTACGACTTGAAAAATATTTAAAAAAACAATTAGAAAATTATCCATTCATAGAGATTTATTTAACAAGAAAAGAAGATATCTTTATTTCTCTTGAAGAAAGAATTAATATTGCTAAAACATTCAATGCTGATATCTTTTTTTCTGTTCATACGAATTCCTCAAGATTGAATAGATATGAAGCAACTGGATTTGAAACATATTATCCATATAGTAAAGTAGTAACAGATATTCTACCTAAATCTAATAATGAGGAAGAACAATCAGAGGGAAAAAATGATGAATCAGTTTTAACTAAAATACTAAACAATTTAAATGAAACAGATATTATAGATGAAAGTAGAATTCTTGCTGAATGTGTCCAGGAAAAACTTGCAGAAAGACTTATTATCCCTGATAGAGGTGCTAAAAGAGGGAACTTCTATGTTTTAAAATATACACCTATGATTTCTGTTTTAACTGAAATTGGTTTTATTTGCAATCCAAATATAGAATTTAATTTAAAGGATATTGAAGTAAGACAAGCAATTGCAGAAACCCTTGGAAAATCTATTATTGAATATCTTAAGAAAAGAGAAATAATTAAATGAATAAAAATCCAATAGGTATTTTTGATTCAGGTGTTGGTGGCTTAAGTGTTGTTAAAGAAATTGTTAAAGTTTTGCCGAATGAAAATATTATTTATTTTGGAGACACAGCAAGAGTTCCTTATGGGACTAAATCTAAAAGAATAATTAGAAAATTTGCTCTTGAAAATGTCAATTTTCTTTTAAAATTTAATCCTAAATTAATAATAATTGCCTGTCATACTGTTTCTGCTTATGCTTCTTCTTATTTGAAAAAAAAAATAAAGAGTGTTAAGTTTATTGATGTTATTGAACCAACTGTAGAAAAAGTTGTAAAATTAAAAAAAAATAAAAAAATTGGTGTTATTGGAACGACTGCTACAATTTCAAGTATGAGATATCAAAAATTATTTTCTAAGCATAATGGATTGACTGTTTATACAAAAGATTGTCCCCTTTTTGTTCCTATTGTAGAAGAAGGAT
This sequence comes from Candidatus Omnitrophota bacterium, assembly GCA_023818645.1. Taxonomy (GTDB): domain Bacteria; phylum Ratteibacteria; class UBA8468; order B48-G9; family JAFGKM01; genus JAMWDI01. The sequence goes on from JAMWCJ010000005.1 coordinate 9,228, forward strand.
GGTTTGAAAATGAAGTAAGTTATAAAATTGCTGAAATTTACTTGAATAAATTTAAGAAAAAAAAGATTGATACTCTTGTTCTTGGATGTACACATTATCCATATTTAAAGAAAACGATTAAAAAAATTATTGGTAAAAATGTAAATATAGTTGATGCTTCTTATGAAGTATCTATAAAAACGAAAAAAATTTTAGAAGAAAATGGTTTAGAAAACAAAAATGGCAAAGGGGAAATAAAACTTTATTTCAGTGATATAAGTCCATATATAGAAAGAACAATTAAAATTCTTTTTGGAAAAAAAGTAAAATACAAACTGACTAAAAATGTATGAGTTAAGAGTAAATGGTGAATTTTCTTCTGCTCATAGTTTAAGAAATTATAAAGGGAAATGTGAAAATTTACATGGACATAACTGGAAAGTTGAAATTGTTGTCTCGGGCGAATCACTTGATAGAATTGGGTTACTTATTGACTTTAATATTTTGAAAAAGAAACTTAATATTGTCTTAAAGATACTTGACCATAAAAACTTAAATTTAATACCATTTTTTAAAGAAAGAAATCCAAGTTCAGAAAATATTGCTTTCTTTATATATAAAAAGATGGAAAAGATTCTTAAGATTTATCCTGTTAAAGTTCAAAAAGTTACTGTATGGGAAAACGAAAGACAATCAGCAAGTTATTATGAGTAAAGAATTCTGGATAATTGAAATACATAAGAAAAAAAATATTAAAGATGTTTTTGGTCAAGATACTAAAAAAAGTATTGAAGAAATTGGTATTTCTGAAATTGACGAAGTAAAAGTTTCCAATCTATATAAAATTGAGGCAAAGACAGATAAAAAAAATATAGAAAGGATTGCAAAAGAACTTTTTATTGATAATGTTTCTGACAATTTTAGTATTTACAAAAAAACAAGAACGAAGAAGGGTTTTTGGATAGTAGAGATATTTTTAAAAGAAGGAGTTACTGATCCTGTTGGTGAAACAGCAAGAAAAACAATAATAGAAAGTAAAATTTTAAATGATGTTGTTGTAAAAACAGGTAAAAAATATTATATTAAAGGGAAGATAAATCAAAAACAAATAAAGGAAATATGTGAGAAAATTCTTGCAAATACTTTAATCCATAATTATTTCATTTTAAAAAAAAGGACTTGATATATGAATTATGTGAGAGAAATTGATATTTTAAATGCAGATGAAAAGGAACTGATTGAGATCTCTGAAAAAAATCTTTTATCACTTGATATAGAAGAAATGAAAAAAATAAAAGAATATTTTCTTTCAATTGGAAGAAATCCTACTGATTGTGAACTTGAATGTATTGCTCAAACATGGAGTGAGCATTGCTACCATAAGACATTTAAAGCAAATATTCAATATATTGAAAAAAATGGCAAAAAAATAGAAAAATTTAATATATGTTTGTTGAGAGAAATAATGGAGGTTACAGAGAAATTAAATTATCCATGGTGTATTTCTGTCTTCAAGGATAATGCCGGAATTATAAAAATAAATGAAAAATATGGCGCTGCTTTTAAAGTTGAAACACATAACCATCCAAGTGCTCTTGAACCATATGGAGGAGCAGGAACAGGTATAGGAGGGGTTATAAGAGATATACTTGGTGTTGGGCTTGGCGCAAAACCAATTTTAAATACAGATATTTTCTGTTTTGGTCCACTTGATTTTCCTTATGAAAAATTACCAGAAGGCGTTTTGCATCCAAAAAGAATTTTTAGAGGAGTTGTAAGTGGTGTAAGGGATTATGGTAATAGAATGGGGATTCCAACAGCAAATGGAGCAATAATTTTTGATGATAGGTATGTTTATAATTGTTTAGTTTATTGTGGATGTGTTGGCATTATTCCTGTTAATAAAATAGAAAAAAAGGTAAATGATGGAGATTTAATTGTTGTTATTGGAGGAAGAACTGGAAGAGATGGAATTCACGGTGCAACTTTTTCTTCTGCAAGTTTGAAGGAGAATATTCCGACAAGTGTTGTTCAAATTGGAAATCCAATAGTTGAAAAAAAATTTCAGGATGTTTTACTTGTTGCTCGTGATTTAAATCTTTATAATTCTATCACTGATTGTGGAGCAGGTGGCTTTTCTTCTGCAATTGGTGAAATGGGGAAGGATATTGGTGCAGTTGTCTATCTTGAGAAAGTTCCTCTTAAATATGAAGGTTTGTTACCATGGGAAATATTTTTATCTGAATCTCAGGAGAGAATGGTTCTTGCAGTTCCAGAAAAAAAAGTTGAAAAACTTATAAACTTTTTTGCTTCTGAAGATGTTGAGGCAACTGTAATAGGGAAATTTGTTAAGACAGGGAAATTAACTGTTTATTATAAAAATAAACTTGTTTGTGATATTGATATACATTTTCTTCATAAAGGTATTCCTAAGAAAAATCTTAGAGGTTTTTTTGAAAGGAAAAGAGAAAAACCAGTTAATTTCAAATCTAAAAATATAAAAGAAGATATTTTGAAAGTTCTTTCAAGTCCTATTATATCTTCAAAAGAAGAAGTTATTCGTCAGTATGACCATGAAGTTGGAGGAAGAACCATTTTAAAACCATTTGTTGGTTATGAAAGTAGAGGCGTATCAGATGGAGTTGTTTTAAAACCATTTTATGAAACTTATGAAGGTTTAATTATCTCTTGTGGAATAAATCCGTTCTATGGTGAAATTGATCCTTATTATATGGCTGGATGCTGTATTGAAGAATGTATAAGAAATATTGTAAGTTGCGGTGGTAACCCTGAGAAAATTGCAATACTTGATAATTTTTGCTGGGGTAATATTTCTGATGAAAGAGAACTCGGAAATCTTATAAGATGTGTAAAAGGATGTAAAGATTATGCCTTGAAATATAGGATACCTTTTATCTCAGGGAAGGATAGTTTAAATAATTATTTTAAAAGGAAAGACGGGAAAATTATTTCAATTCCTGGCACCCTTCTTATCTCTGGAATTGGTATAATTGAAGATGTAAGGAAAATCTGCTCTACTGACTTTAAAAAAGAAGGGAATATTATTTTTGTTCTTGGAAAGACATTTAATGAACTTGGTTCATCCCAATTTTACAGAGTAAACAGAATAAAAGGAGGGATTGTTCCAAAACCAAGACCTGAAAAAACACTCTCTTTGATGAAAAAAATACACATTGGAATTAAAAATCAATTGATAAAGAGTTGTCATGATTGTTCAGATGGTGGGTTAATTACAACAATATGTGAAATGATGATAGGAGGAAATCTTGGTTGTAAAATAGATTTTAGCAATGTTTTAACCGAAGAAAAAGAAATAGAAATAGTTCTTTTTTCTGAAAGTTGTGGAAGGTTTGTTGTAGAAATAGAAAAAGAAAAGTTGAATGAATTTGAAAAACTATTTAAAAATGAAGAATTAAGTCAGATAGGAGAAGTTATTGAAGAAAAGGAATTGATTGGTTTTTGGGCTAATAAAAAATTGTTTAAAATACCACTTGAATTAATATATAGAAGTTGGACAAGTTTAAATTTTTAAAAATGAAACCCAAAGTATTAATCTTAAGAGTCGCAGGAACAAATTGTGATTTTGAAACAGAGTGGGCTTTTGCTCTTGCTGGTGCTTTTGCTGAAAAAGTCCATATAAATCAGATTATCCGAAGAGAAAAAAAGGTTTCTGATTATCAAATCCTTGTTATACCAGGTGGTTTTTCTTATGGAGATGATATAGCAGCAGGAAAGGTTCTTGCAAATCAGATAAAATTAAAATTATGGGAAGAAATAGAAAAATTTATTTCTCAAAAGAAAGTAATTGTTGGTATATGTAATGGTTTTCAAGTTCTTGCAAAATCAGGGATTTTACCATTTAATTCTAAACAACTTATAACCCTTGAATGGAATGATTCTGGAAGATTTGAAGATAGATGGGTTTATCTTAAAGTTGAAGAAAATGTTTCTCCTTTTTTTAAGGGATTACCTGAGATAATAAGAATGCCAGTTGCACATGCAGAAGGGAAATTCTTACCCCAAAATAATAAAGTTTTAAATGAGATTGAGAGGAATAAACAGATTGTTTTAAGATATTGTGATAAAGAAGGGAATTTGACCGGCTATCCTTATAATCCAAATGGTTCAATTAGAAATATTGCTGGAATATGCAGTAAGGACGGTCTTATAATTGGGATGATGCCACATCCTGAAAGAGCAATTTTAAAATATCATTATCCAGATTTTTTAAAAAATGAAGAGAAAGAGGAATTTACCCCTTCCTTTAAAATTTTTAAGAATATGGTAAAATATTTTTCTTGAAATTTTTAACTATTAAGAGAAAATTATAAAAGGAGTGAAGATGAATGAGGGATATTTAAGAAAAGCAGATATTTTTGTTGAAGCATTTAAATATATAAAAGAATTTAAAAATAAGATTTTTGTCATTAAATTTGGAGGGAGTGTTTATCAAATTGAAGATAGTAGAGAAAATATCATTTTTGATATTGCTCTTCTTGCTCTTCTTAATATAAAAATTATAATTGTTTGTGGTGGAGGAAAGTTTATAAATGATGAGATTGAAAAAAAAGGAGAAAAATCAAAATTTATTGATGGATTGAGAGTTACAGATCTTCAAACACTCAATATAGTTAAAGATGTCCTTTTTAATATAAGAGATGAAATTGTAAATTTTTTAAAGGAGAAATTTGAAAGCAATGTTGATAAACTTATTCCAGAAGAAAAATTTGTTATTGCTTCAAAAATTCATTATCAAAAAGGGGAAGAGATTATAGACCTTGGGTTTGTCGGACAGATGAAAAAAACGAATGTTGAATATATAAAAAATAAACTTAATGAAAAAGATATTCTTGTTTGTGCACCTCTTGCAATTGGCGAGGATGAAAATTTATACAATATAAATGGAGATACTTTCGCTTCATTTATTGCTTCAAACTTAAAATCTGAGAAACTTATCTTTATTACAGATGTCCTTGGGATTATGAGAAATCCAGAAAATCCAGAAACGCTTATTTCAACATTGACAGTTTCTCAGGGTGAAGAGTTAATAAAAGAAGGGGTTATAAAAGGAGGGATGATCCCTAAAGTAAAGGCAGGGATAAATGGGATAAAAAACGGTGTAAAGACAGTTCACATTATAAGTGGGAATATTCCACATTCTTTATTGCTTGAGGTTTTAACAGAACACGGAGTTGGTTCAGAAATAATAAAAAATGGATAAAGAAAAGATTATAAAAAATTATAATGACTATACTATCCCTTCTTATAGAAAACAAAATCTTATTTTTGTAAAGGGACAAGGAAGTTATTTATGGGACATTGATGGGAAAAAATATCTTGATTTTTTCCCTGGATGGGCTGTAAGTGGTCTTGGCCATTGTCCACAATTAGTTGTTGAAAGAATTAAAGAACAACTTGAAACATTAATACATTTACCAAATAACTATTATCATCCCTGGCAAACAATCCTTGCAGAAAAACTTTCTAAATTATCTTTTGGGGGTAAAGTTTTCTTTTGCAATAGTGGAGCAGAAGCAAATGAAGCAGCAATTAAACTTACAAGATTATACGGAAGAAAAAAAGGAAAATACAAAATTATATCTATGGAAAATTCATTTCATGGTAGAACTCTTGCAACCGTTACAATGACAGGACAAAGAAAGTACAATGAAATGTTTGAGCCGCTACCAGAAGGTTTTATCTATGCAAAATTTAATGATTTTTCAGATCTATGTTCAAAATTGGATAATCAAGTTGTAGGAATAATACTTGAACTAATTCAAGGAGAAGGTGGAATTAATGTAATTGATGAAGATTATCTGAAAAAAGTAAAAGATTTATGTAAACAACAAGATTTACTTTTAATATTTGATGAAGTTCAAACAGGTTTTGGAAGGACAGGAGAATTATTTGCTTATCAATTATTTAAAATTGAACCAGATATTATGACACTTGCAAAGACAATGGGTGGCGGAGTTCCTGTAGGAGCGATGATAGCGAAAAAGGAAATTGCTGATTTAATGGCTCCTGGAACTCATGCTTCAACCTTTGGAGGGTCACCCTTAGTATGTTCTGCGTGCCTTGCTGTGATTGAAACTATAGAAAAAGAAAATTTACTTGAAAATGTTAAAACTATGGGTAAATATTTGAAAGAGAGACTTGAGGATTTAAAGAAAGAGTTTAAAGTTATAAAAAGAATAAAGGGGATAGGACTTATGCTTGGTTTTGAACTTGAAAATGAAGGAGAACAACTTGTAAATATATGTGCTAAAAATGGACTTTTGATAAATTGTACCCATGGCAATGTGATAAGAATAATGCCTGCAATAAATGTAAAAAAAGAAGAAATTGATGAGGCAATTGAGATACTGAGAAGGTCTCTTAAAGAGGCAGGATTTTAATGAAAAAAGATTTTTTAAAGATAAAGGATTTGTCAAAAGAAGAAATTTTTAGAATCTTTGACATTACAAAATATTTTAAAAGTTTAAAAAAAGAAAAAAAAATTACAGACCATTTAAAAAATTTAACAATTGGACTCCTTTTTTCAAAACCGAGCACAAGAACAAGATTATCTTTTGAAGTTGCTATTTATCAACTTGGTGGATTTCCAATATATCTTGCGTCTGAATCAACACAGATTTCAAGAGGAGAGTCAATTAAAGATACAGCGAGAGTAATTTCAAAATATATTGATGGAATAATTATAAGGACTTATTCACAGGAAGAAATTGAGGAATTTGCAAAATATTCAGAAATACCTGTAATTAACGCTTTAACAGATCTTTACCATCCAGTTCAAATCCTATGTGATTTTTACACTATTTATGAAAAAAAGGGAATACTTGAAAATATAAAAATAACCTATATTGGAGATGGAAATAATATATGTAATACTTTAATAGAAGGGTGTGATTTACTTGGAATAGAGATAAGGGTATCCTGTCCTGAGGAATATATGCCTGATGAAAAGGTTATAAAAAATTTAAGCAATAAGAAGATTTTGAAGATAAGTTCAATACCAGATGCTTTTATTGAAGATGCTGATATTATTTACACAGATACATGGGTAAGTATGGGAGATGAAAAAGAAAGGGAAAAACGGCTTAAAATATTTAAGGAATATCAGATAAACAAAAAATTACTTAAAAAGGCAAAAAAGGATTTTTTGTTTATGCACTGTCTTCCAGCCCACAGAGGAGAAGAAGTTGTAGATGAAATTATTGATAGCCCTAATTCAATAGTTATAGAGCAGGCAGAGAATCGTCTTTATACTCAAAAAGGACTTTTATGTTTTATATTTGAAAAAATATGAAAAAGTTAATATTTATCATCTTTTGTTTTTCCTTTTTTCAGACCTCCTGCTTTGTTAAATATGAGAAAAGAAAAGAAACTATAATTTTAAATCCATATGAAGATATAGATTGGGGAAAAGTTAAAAGATATAAAGTAAACCTTCATACTCATACAACAGAAAGTGATGGCAAAGAAACACCTGAGAAAGTGATTTCTCTTTATAAATTAAAGAATTATTTTGCGATTGCAATTACAGACCATAATAAACTTACATTTCCAAAGTCAGATATAATATTTCTTATACCTGGTGTGGAGTTTGGTAAAAATCAGCAGCACCATATTGTATCTCTTTTTTCTTTCAATATCCCTGAAAATATTGAAAAATTAAATGAAGAAGAAATTTTAAAATATGTTGATGAGAAAAAAGGAATTTCATTTTTTGCTCATCCTGGGAGATATAAGAAAAATATTGACTGGTACATAAATTTATTTGAAAGATATAAAAATCTTGTAGGAATAGAGGTGTTAAATACAGGTATTCAGACAAAAGGAAAAGTTTATGGAGATACAGATATATGGGATGAAATTTTAAAAAAAACAATGCCAGAAAGACCTGTTTGGGGGTTTGGGAATGACGATTTTCATAACATATCTCAACTCGCAATAAATTGGAATATTTTATTAATTGAAAAACCTGAAGAAGATGAAATCAGGGAAGGAATAAAAAAAGGTAAATTTTATACATCTTCTGTAATCTTAGGAACAGATTTACCTAATTTGAAAAGAATAATTGTTAATAAAAAGACAGGGGAAATTAAAATAGATTGTGAGAACTTTGAAGAAATAAAATGGGTCTCGGATGGAAATATTGTTGGCTATGGAAAAGAATTAAATTATAAAAGAAATGAAAATATAAAAAGATATTTAAGAGTTGAAATTCATGGTAAAGGTGGATTTATTTACTTAAACCCATTTGGAATAAAATAAAAAAGATAAAAAATGAGTAAGAAAATAGCACTTGATGCAATAAATTTAAAGATGGAAGAAAGAGTTGCACATACAGAATATAGTATGGAATACCATAATGAGTATATAACAAAAATTACAGGTTTAAATGAAGGGAATCCTGAGAGAATTAAAAAATTTTATCATATATGGCAATATGACTTTTTATGGTGTACTGATGATGGACTTTTTGGGAACTGGTTTGAGAGAGGAAGAGCAACTGATATGGGACATGCAATTTATGCAAAAAATGGTTCTGATAGAAGAGATAAAAAGGTCTGTCCATTTAAAGATGTTTTTGAAGTATGGGAATTTGACCCTTCTAAAGAATATGGGTTCCCTGACTTTAACGAGCAAGTTGATGCTTATCAGAAAAAACATAAAAAATTATCTGAAGATTTTCCAGAACAACTCATACCAGGTGGATATTATAAAACAATTATTTCAGGACTTATTCAAGCATTTGGATGGGAAATGCTTTTACTTTCTGCAAGTAATTTGAATAAATTTGAAAAACTAATAGATAGATTCTTTAACTATACACTTTTTTATATGAAAGCATGGGCTAAAACAAATGCAGAGGTTATAATTCAACATGATGATTTTGTCTGGTACTCTGGTCCCTTTATTTCACCCGATTTTTATATAAAAGCAATTATACCAAGATATGGAGAATTATGGAAAGAACTTAAGAAAAATAGTAAAAAAATTTTATTCTGTTCAGATGGTAATTTCAGTATGTTTGTAGAAGACATAATAAAAGCAGGTGCTGATGGACTTATTTTTGAACCTGTTAATGATTTTGGTTTTATGGCTGAAAATTTTGGAGATATTGCATGCCTTGTTGGAAGTTATGTTGATTGTAGAGATATGACATTGGGAAAATGGGAAAAGGTAAAAAATGATATTGATAAAACATTAAATTATGTAAAAAGTAGGAGATGTAAAGGTTTAATTTTTGCTGTTGGGAATCACATTCCTGCCAATATAAGTGATGAAATGTGTAATAAATATATAAATTACCTTAAAAAAAGATGGATTTTATGAATTTTTAATGAGTTGTTCAATATATCTATTTGTTTTTTCAAGTAATTGGTCATTCCAGAATTTTGGTGGATTTAATAAGTAAAGGTCAATATTGGAATAAATACCTTGATTTTCAACTATATATTCTTGAGGAATTGAGATTTCACTTTCTCCATCCCATTCTACATATTTCCAGTTTGCAATATTTCTGTAAATATGGTTATACAACTCAAAATCTATAGTTGAATCTATTTCTATCCATCTTTCATCTAAGTAAACAGCACAACTTACATGAATTGTAGGTTGGTTTATCATTTCATAAATTTCTTTTGGAACGATAGGGGAAAAGACATCTTTTTTAATAAGATAAACTTTATAACCAGAATAAATACCGCAACTTCTTAAAAGTGCTATTTGAAGATTTGATTTGTTAAAACAATTTCCATAACCCTTCTTCATTGTCTCTGATGCCTTTGTATAAGAATAATCAAATCTATATTTAATTTCATCCCTTACAAAATTGAAAATATTTATTACCTTCTCCTTTTCTGAGGAACTATTTTTTGTTAGAATATAACTTTTCATCCTTATATCTATATTATCCACATCACAAATTTTTGTTGGTAATAGATATTCTTTTTCCATAATATATATGATAAAATAAAAAACTAAAAGGAGGCAAAATGAAAAAATTATTCTTTTTTATTTCTTTAATCCTTATTACAGGTTGTCTATTACAAAAAGAAGAAAAAACATTTTTTGACACTACTTATAGAGAGCAATATGTAAAAAATAACCAGGATTTAAAAGAAGAATGGAAAGAAGCGATAATAAAAGGTGAAATACCTCTTGGAATGGAGAAAAGTGAAGTTGAAAAAATACTTGGTAAAAATTATAAAATATATATTTCAAAAACAGGAATGATGGAAGTATGGATATATAATGAATATTATGTTGGTTTTGATAAAGATGGAAAAGTAATAAAATTTGGAATTTTAAAAGTAGAAAAGGGGGAAAAATGAAAATTGTACAAATAGGAGTTGGTGGTTTTGGTGCGAGTTGGCTTGATATAGTTATGTCTTCGAAAGAATGGAAAGTTGTTGCTATTGTTGATATAAACGAAGAGATTTTAAAAAAGAGCGTTGAAAAATATCCATCTCTTGAAGGGAAAACATATACTTCTTTAAAAGATTGTTTAAAAAAAGTAAAAGCAGATGCTCTTTTAAATGTTACTCCACCTGCTTTTCACAAAGAAACTTCTATTATCGCATTGAGAGAGGGTTTACATGTTCTTGTAGAAAAACCATTATCAGATACAATAAAAAATGCTGAAAAGATTGTAGAACAGGCAGAAAAATATGGAAGGAAGTTGATGGTAAGTCAGAATTATAGATACAATAAAATACCAAGGACGATACGAAAGATGATTGATAATGGAGAAATAGGTAAAATAAGTTGGTGTATTCTAAATTTTCAAAAAGGACCAAGATTTGGTGGATTTAGAGCAGAAATGCCTTTTCCTCTTTTAATTGACATGTCAATTCACCATTTTGACCTTTCAAGATATTTACTTGGAACTAACCCTTTAAGTGTTTATGCTGAAAGTTGGAATCCTCACTGGAGTTGGCTTAAAGGGGATGCATGTATTTTTTTAATTTTTGATTTTGAAAAAGATATTCGTTTCAATTATTCTGGTAGTTGGGTAAGTGTTGGAAAAGATACTCAATGGCCTGGAATATGGGAAATTTATGGAGATAAAGGAACAATAATATGGGATAATTCAGGTATTAAAAAAGTTATAGGAGGTAAAGAAGAAAATATTGAACCAATTGTCCTTGAGAGAGAAGATAGATTTCTTTCTTTATATGAATTTTACATAAGTATTACTGAAAATAGAGAACCAGAAACAAGTGGAAAGGATAATTTAAAAAGTTTGAGTATGGTCTTTAAATCACTTGAATCAATAAAAAAGGGAAAGAAAGTTAAAATTTAATCAAAAAATTCAGATTCTTTATAAACAATTTTTCCTTTACTGATAGTCAATAAAACTTTACCTTTTAATTTCCAATTTAAAAAAGGACTATTTTTACTTTTACTCTTTATTTTATCTTCTGTATAAACCCATTCTATTTCAGGGTCAAAAACTACTATATCTGCCCTTTTTCCCTCTTCAACTATTCCTCTTTCTATATTTAGAATCTTTGAAGATGCATAAGTAATTTTGTATATTATATCTTTCAGTTTAATTCCATAATCAATAAGTTTAAGACATAATGGTAAAAATGTTTCAAATCCAATAATCCCAAAAGGAGCATTTTCAAATCCAGATTGTTTTTCTTCATAACTATGAGGTGCATGGTCTGTCACAATACACTCAATCGTTCCGTCTTTTAATCCTTCAATTAAAGAAATTCTGTCCTTTTCTGTCCTTAAAGGTGGGGAAACTTTACCATTAGGATTATAACCAGCAATAAATTCCTCTGTTAAGATTAAGTGATGAGCAGTCACTTCAGCTGTTACATTTTTAAAATTTTTTTTATATCTTCTAACCGATTCAACACTCCCCTCACAGGATAGATGTGCGAGATGTAAAATCCCTCCTGTTAATTTTGCAAGTTTTAAATCTCTCTCCACCATTATTTCTTCTGCTTCTGCTGGAATACCAGGAAGTCCAAGTTTTGTTGAAATAAAGCCCTCATTCATAACTCCATTTTTTGTAAGATTTTCATCCTCAGAATGAGAAATAACAGGTTTTTTATGAAGAAGTGTATATTCCAATGCTCTTCTCATAACATTACTATCCATGACACAGTTCCCATCATCTGAAAATGCAACTGCATTTTCTTCTATCATTTCAAAATATGGAGCAATTTCTTTCCCTTTTCTTTCTTTTGTAATTGCCCCTATTGGTAAAACTTCACATAAACTTTTTTCTCCCTTTTCATAAACAAATCTTATACTTACCTTATTATCTAAAGGAGGGTCTGTATTTGGCATACAGCAAATTGTTGTAAATCCACCACTTACTGCAGATAAACTTCCAGTATAAATCGTTTCTTCATCTTCTCTACCCGGTTCTCTTAAATGACAGTGTAAATCAACAAATCCTGGTGAGATAATTCTATTTTTACAATCAATTATTTTATAGTTTCTGGAAGGAATATTTTTTTTAATCTCTTTAATAATTCCTTTTTCAATCAAAATATCAAATTTCCCTTCTTTCCCTGATTTTGGTTCTATAAGATACCCATTTTTCAACAATATACCCATTTAGCAAAATATTATATACTTTTTAAAATCTTTGTCAAAAACCTGAATTGTTTCATTAAAAAATTTATACGAAAATATCACCTTCTGGAAGAAAATAAAATAAGTAGAATAGTATAGATTGTTAACTTACAATTTGACAAAGTTAAGTTGAAAAAAGACCAGATGAATTTTAAAATCCTTTTCACTTATCAAATATGATATAAAAAGGAAGTATTTCTTTTATTCTAAAGAAAAATTCTGATATAAATCCATCCGAGACAACCATGAGGACAAAAAACTGCTTGAAAAACTTAGTAATTCAAGTATTAATGGAGTTGCTAAAAATTTAGAAATTAAATATAACTGGATAGCAAATATTTCCAATATAAAGAGGAAAAGAAATTAAAAAAGTTGTAAACATACAATAAGTGTCATTTTAGATGTGCTATTTAGAATTCAAAACATACATGTATAAAATCTCAAGTAAATTCTTCTCTAATAATTTTTCTTTACCTGCAAGATTTTTAGTTTCATACGGATCGTTTTTAAGGTCAAACAGAAATAAACAATCTTTCTCTTTATCAAAAATACCTTTATAATTTTCAGTTCTTATCATATATTGAAACATATCAAATGCATATATTTCACTTAATGCAAAATTTTTCTTTTTCTCTTCAAAAAGATTCTCACCAACTTCCCTTTCTGATTTTTTTATACCAAGTCCATAAAGAAGGGTAGGGAAAACATCAATAATTTCAACAATCTTTTCTGAATTTTTTCTTAAGTAATCATTTTTACCAGGCCATTTTATAATTAAAGGAACTTTAACACTTTGCTCATAGAAAACACTTTTATATAATAGATAATGGTCTCCAAGCATTTCACCATGGTCAGACCAAAAAATTATTATAAGTTGGTCGGGCTCTCTTTTTTCATAATATATTTTCAGAATTTCTCCTATCCAGTAATCAACAAGAGAAATTTTTCCATAGTAACATGCTCTTATCTTTTTAATTATTTCAGAAGTAAGTCCTTCAAAACTTTTCCTGTTTTTTTCAATTATTTTTTTAGTTTTTTCAGGTAATTTTTCATCTAATTTTTTGTCTTTAATCTCTTCTGGCATATCATCCGGTGAATACATTTTTGAAAATCTACCAGGAGGGTCCCAAGGTTCATGAGGGGAGGGAAAACCAACAAAAAGACAAAGTGGTTTTTCAAAACAATATTCTTTTAAAAATTCACACACCTTTTTTCCAACATAACTATCAAGATAATCTTCTTCTGATAAAGGACTTGGATGAGTTGAGAATTTATTTCTCTTTCTGTAATCATCTCTAAATATTTCAAGCAGTCCTTTTTCTTTTAAATAATCTGTCATATATGAATCGGTTTTAACGGTTGCATGAGGACCAGTAGTTTCATGAACATAATCAATCCCTCTTTTTCTCATATAATCTTCCATTATTTTCATATGGAAATTTTTATGTTCATAAAAATGGGACTTGCCAATATATCCAACAAACCAACCATTTTTCTGTAAATGATGGAAAAAAGTTTCATCTTCTGCTGGTAATGCTCCTTTATTTTTCCAGATACCGTGTTGATGAGGATAAAGACCACTTACAAATGAAGCCCTTGCTGGCATACATAAAGGAGATACAGTATAAGCATTCTTGAATACAACACCTTCTTCTGCAATTTTGTCAATATTAGGTGTTTTAATTATTTTATTCCCATATGCTCCAATACAATCGCTTCTTAACTGATCAGGCATAAAAATGATAATGTCCTTTTTTTCCATTACTAATTTTTTATAAATTTAATTAAGCAAGTTTTAAGTATGACTCAAAAAGAACTTTATAATATCTTAAAAATCTCTCTGGTTCTGGGTTTGATAGTATTTCTGCAAGGCAAAAATTTTTAAAGTTTATACTTTTAAGTAATCTGAATAATTCAAGCCATGGATAATTGTTGCAAAGTTCATTAATATGGACTATATCAATTTTATCTTTTAAAAGATTAAAATTTTTTTCTATTGAGCCATTTTCATCTAAATCATCTGGCATATTTGAGTTCCAACATACATAACAATTTGGGTGTTCTGCTATATCTATAATCTGTCTTATATATACTGGTTTTGCTATTTCTCTACCATGAACCTCCAATCTGATTTTTATACCATAATCAGAAGCAAAAGATGAAACTTCTCTTAATGCTTTTCCTATCTGTTCAATTGTTTTTTCTTTTGGCACACCTTCAGGAAAGGCATTCGGTCTAACCTTAATTCCTTCTGCTCCTATATCCTTTGCTAAAATTATATATTCTTTTGTTCCCTCAATGTTTTTCTTTAATATTTCTTTATCAGGGCTGTGATACTCAAAGATTGTTCCAAGGCCTACAAGTTTTACTTTTGAGTTTTCAAATTTTTTCCTAACTTCTTTTCTTTCTTCTTTTGTTAAACTTGATTCTACTTTGTGTTTGTGCTGTGTTCTTAATTCTACCCCTTCATATCCAAGTTCTTCACATTTTTTTATAATTGTATCAAGGTCCCATTCTGCTGCAATCATATAAGTTACAATTCCAAGTTTCATTTTTCCTCCTATTTTTAAAATTCAACTATTTTCCCTTTTTCTATTGACTCTATTATCTTTTCTATTATTTTAACATTGATTAAACCATCTTCAGGTGTAATTATAGGTTGTTTATTTTCAAATATACAGTCAATAAAGTGCTGAATAGGCAAAGGTGCAAATCCGAATGGTTTATTGTAAATTGGAGTATAACCAACTATCATTGGAAAGTTTGTTTCTTTTTTTATATCAGAAGATATTTTATTTACAAATTCATTAAAGTCAACTACTAATCTTCCTTTACTCCCTTCAAGTTTAAAATAAAAGTCAACTATTGATGGCCATGATTCAGGTATGATCCAGGATGTCTCTAATGTAGCATAGAATTTACCAAAATCTAAAATTGCAGTCACTGAATCGTATGTATCAACTTTATTACTTGAAAGGACTCCTTTTTTTCCAACTGCATAAATTTTCTGGGGTAATGAATTTGAGAACCATTTAACAAGATCAACGATATGAGGGAATAAAAACCAGTGTGGACCCGATTTACCAGACCATGTAAACCATTTTAAAGGTACATCTATTCTGTCACTCAATCTTGTATAGACAAATGATATATCTCCTACTTCGCCTTTATCATAACTCTCTTTTAAATTTATAAAATAAGGATTAAATCTATTATGAAAGTCAGTCATAAGAATTTTTTTAGATAGGTTTGCCTGTTTTACCATTTCTTCTGCATCCTTTAAACTTGTTGCCATTGGTTTTTCTACAAGGACATTTTTCCCACTTTTTAACATTTCACAAACTATATCTTTATGAGCAAAATCAGGAGTGGCAACTGAAACTGCTTGAATTTCTTTGTCTTCTACTATTTCTTTATAATCAGTTGTATATCTTACACTATATTTTTCACTTATTTCTTTTGCCCTCTTTTCATTTATATCACAGATTTTTATAAGTTTTGCCCTATCATATGTTTTATAAGTATGGACATGTATTTCTCCAAAAATACCTGTTCCAATAACTGCGCATTTCACTTTCTCCATTTTATTTCCTTTTTAGTTGATTTAATTATAAAATTTTTATAAAAAAGATGTCAATTTAAACTTGACATTTTAAAAATAAAAAGAAAAATTAAAAATATGAGAAAAAAGAATATAGAAAAAATTGAAAAGGCAATTGAATATATTGGTAAGTTAAATAACAAAAAAATTATCAAAGAAATTTCATGGAGTTGGAACCCATTTTGTGAGAGTTATAGATATTTTGACCATTCTAAAAGAGAAGAATATAAAGCGAAAATTATAAGAAACAAATATATCATTGTCAGGGTTTTGCCTAAAAAAATTGGAAAGGCGCAAGATTTTAATGGAAAGAAAGAATATTTAATAGTTGGAGAAAAAGTTTATAGAAAAACAGATATGGAAATAGTTTCTAATTTTGTTCTTGAATTTTTTAAAAAGAGAAATTTTATTTTAGATAATGTTGTTTTAAAAATAAAAAATGAAAAAAGAATTGAAATAATAGTTGATAATCATATAGCAGAGATAGAAGTTATAAGAACAAAACCTAATTTTGAATTCATTTTAAAAGATAAAGAAAGTGAAAGACCTTATTTTTGTTCACCTAATCATCAATATATCTTTAAAATCAAGAGTCATATTGAGGGATGGGGAAATGAAGAGGTCCTGATTAATTATGAAGAAAATGAAATAGCAACAACAACCCTTTCTCCAATCGCTTTAATTAGAAAATCTATATATGGTTTTGGAAGTTATAATTTAAGAGGTTTTTACTCTGACGAAGGTCTCTTCCCTGAAGTTAAACATGGTATAAAGCAGGTAGTTTATGGAAATCTTGCAGGTAGTATTGTAGGAGCAAGTGTTTTTGTTAGAGTAGCAGAAAAGTTAAAAGATAATACATGGTACACACTTGCTTCTGGGATTTTGGCTTTTATAAGGGCTCCTGCTGAGGTATATTTTATGAAAAAATCCTTAAAACTTACAGAAAAATTTCCATCTTCACTTGTGCAGAAATTTTTTGAAAAAGGGAAAATTAAGGAGATCTATGAAAGTAAAGAAATCAGGGTCTGGAGAAATTTTGAAAGAGAAATTTTTAATATTTTTAAAAATAAGGAGGATTTTATATATCTTGCAGAAAAATATTCAAATTTAAAATTTCAGATTTATAAACTTGTTAAAAATAACAAAATAGAAGAGATTTATAGTTTGCTAAAAGATGATCTTAACATATCTTCAGAAGAATTGGAAAAACTTAAATATTTTGTGATACATTTGAAAACCTTAGATGTTGATAGAATAGTTCAAGATATTAAAAAAGAAATAAATGGTCTATATGAGAAAAAAATTTTGAAAATTGGCGGAGAGTATATGTTCTTTAAATATATTGATGAAATATTTAAAGAAAATTTGATAAGATTACCTGTTAATAAAGCATTCAAGTATTTAAATGATAGATTGAAGGATGAGGAGAGAGACCCGACTAAAGAGGAGATTTCAAATTTTATAAGTATATCAAAAAGAAGGATTGAACCATTTAGATTTCTTGATTTATTTACTTTTTTCTCTTTATTTGTTATGGGATATTTTGCTACTTTTTTTAAAGGATTAAAGGATATATCTATCCTGATCTATTATATTTTTTATGGAGCAATATCAAATATAATTGTCGCAGCTGTTAATAGATACGGAGGGCAAGTAGGTCTTCAATATTTGTTTAAAGGTCTTGAAAATGCACCAAATGTAACAAGTGCTGCTGATGCCTGGAATGAATATAATTCACACATTATGAGATTATGGGCTGTTTTTTCCTCTCTTGGGATGGTTATAGGTATTTTAGGTAAGGTATTTTCAAATATAACAAATGGATTTTCAAGATATTTTATTGAAGGACTTGCTTTAATCTTATATATAATGGCTATAAGAGAGTGGTTTTTGTATTATCAAAATTTAGAACAGAGAAGTAAAATAGGAGAATAAAATGGGAAAATTGAAAAGGTTTGGTGTGTCAATGGAAAAAAGTTTATTGGAAAAGTTTGATAATTTTATAAAAAAACAGAAATATAAAAACAGGTCAGAGGCAATAAGGGATATAATAAGAGAAAAGTTTGTTGAACAGGAATGGGAAAAAGGGAAAAATGTGACTGGTTGTATTGTAATTGTTTATGAGCACGATGTAAGGGAAATTGTTGATAAAATAATAGATATCCAGCATAAATTTTCATCTCATATTATATCTTCTCAACATATCCATATGAATGAAGAAAATTGTATGGAGATAATCGCTGTTAAAGGTGAGGTAGAAAAAATCAAGGAGTTATACTTTTCGTTGAAGTCATTGAAAGGGGTTAAATATTCTAAAATAACAAAAGCGACTACAGGTAAAAAAATAGAATGAGGATTATCTTAACTGGAGGAGCAGGTTTTATTGGGAGCTGTTTTCTTTCTTATCTAAATAAAAAGGGTATAAATGATATTGTTCTGGTAGATCGCTTAAATCAACAGAAGAAGAAAAATATAGAGAATAAAAAATTTAATAAGTATTATGATAAGGATGAATTTCTTTTGAGGATTGTGAAAAAATTTGATAAAAGTTTTGATTTTTTAATTCATCTTGGTGCCTGCACAAATACAAGAGAAAGCAATTTTGAATATGTCATAAAAAATAATTTCATATACTCAAAAAAACTTGCTCTTTTCTGTCTTGAAAATAATATTGAATTTATATATGCTTCATCTGCTGCAACATATGGAAAAGAAGAAAAAAACTTTTTAGATGATGAGAATAACATTGAAAATTTAGTTCCTTTAAATCTTTATGGTCTCTCAAAAAATCTTTTTGATATGTGGGTTGTTTTAAATAAGTTTCATATTAATTTTGTTGGACTTAAGTTTTTTAATGTTTATGGACCAAATGAAACGCATAAAGAAGAGATGAGAAGCATAATTTCAAAAGGGTATGAACAGATAAAAAAGACAGGTAAAATAAGATTATTTAAGTCATATAAAGAAGATTATAAAGATGGTGAGCAAAAAAGAGATTTTGTTTATGTGATGGATGTTTGCGATGTAATATGGTTTTTTATGGAGAATAGAGACAAAAAGGGTATTTATAATGTTGGAACAGGAAAGGCAAGAAGTTTTAACGATGTGGCTAAAATTTTATTTAAATATTTGAACAAAAAAGAAAATATTGAGTATATTGATATGCCAGAAGATATGAGAGATAAATATCAGTATTTTACACAGGCCAATATTGAGAAGTTGAGAAAAGCAGGTTATAAGAAAGAATTTTTAGAATTGGAAGATGGAGTAAAAGAATTTATATCTGTTATTTCTCTTTACAAAAGTTGACAGGTTTTAATTTTTAGTGTATTATCTAAAAAACTAAAATAGAAAGGAGGTGAAAATAGATGAAAAAATTAATAGTGTGCAGTTTAATATTAGGTTTAGTTTTAGGTATTGCATCAGTTGGTTCTGCTGAGGTTAAACAAGGAGATAAAAACCTTGTGATTTCAGTTGGATATGGATACTTCTCTGAAGGTCCAAAGGAATGGGATGGAACTTATGGTCTTGGAATGGGATTTTTCCTGACAGACGCGGTTGAGTTAAATATAGGATTATCAGGCCAATGGAATACATTTGGTGATGAAGTAAATCTCCTTGTCAAACCTAATTTTTATATGGATACTCAATCCAAAGTAAATCCATATATGGGACTTGCAGTAGGTGCTAATTTTGGAGGTGGAACAGAATTTGCTGGTGGTGCACAGATTGGGATGAAACAATTTTTAAGCGAAAATACTTTGATTCAGTATGAACTTGGCTTCTTAAGGCTTTTCAAGTCAAAATTAAATTCATTAACTCTATCCATAGGATTAGGGTTTAAATTCTAAGAATTAAGAGCATCTCATCTAAAAGGGGGGATAATTCATTCCCCCCTTTACTTTTTATATTTTTCAATTAATATATTTATAAAGCCCCTGTAGCTCAGTAAGGATAGAGCAGCGGTTTCCTAAACCGCGTGTCGCCCGTTCAAGTCGGGCCAGGGGCAAGTAGTAATATAGAAGGTAAAGGATGACTGAGGAAGGAGGAGAAACTAAATCGGGCGACACAAAGGGGTTATAGGGGAAAGAATTGTCCCCTATGATTTTCGTCGTGGGGGGAGAACTATATCAGGAAGGGGGAAGCCCCCCCTCCTGAATTAAGTCGCCCGTTCAAGTCGGGCCAGGGGCAAGTAGTAATATAGAAGGTAAAGGATGACTGAGGAAGGAGGAGAAACTAAATCGGGCGACACAAAGGGGTTATAGGGGAAAGAATTGTCCCCTATGATTT
>JAMWCJ010000005.1:29830-47684 GCA_023818645.1 Candidatus Omnitrophota bacterium
GGGGAAGCCCCCCCTCCTGAATTAAGTCGCCCGTTCAAGTCGGGCCAGGGGCAAGTAGTAATATAGAAGGTAAAGGATGACTGAGGAAGGAGGAGAAACTAAATCGGGCGACACAAAGGGGTTATAGAAATAATTGTCTTTTGGTTTAATTTTAGAGGTTATGTTAAAAAGAGAAAGGAGGTGAGATAATGAAAAAATTTATAATGTTGAGTATTTTGACAGAAAAGGGAGCAAAAACAATAAAACAAAAGCCAGAAAGAATAAGAGAGGTGAATAAAGAAGTTGAAAAAATGGGTGGAAAAATTTTGGTACAGTATGCTATTTTAGGTCCATTTGATTTTCTTACAATTATAGAAGTAGATGACGAAAAAGTTGCTGCTAAAATTTCTCTTGAATTTGCACAGAGAGGGACTGTGAAAATAACAACCTATCCAGCATTAGATATAGATGATTTTATAAATAAGATAAAATGAAATGCAGATTAATTTTGTGTGAAAATTATGATCCATTTTTTAATATGGCTTTTGATTATTACTTCTGGAAAAATTCTGAAGAACCTAAAAATCCACCTGTTTTGAGGTTTTATAAGTGGAGTCCATCTGCAGTTTCTTATGGTTATAATCAGGATAAAACTAAATTGATAAATTTACAATTCTGTCAGAAAAATAATATTTCAGTTGTTATGAGACCTACTGGAGGAAGTGCAATTTTTCATGATATAGAAATAACCTACTCTTTTTCTTCAAACTTACTTCATCATCCATCTTTTTCATCTCCTACCCTTTCATATATAATTTTATGTCAAGGGTTAATCAACGGTATAAAAAAACTTGGAATTGAACTTAAAATTCGGAGAATTTCAGAAGGGAAAGAGCCATCATTTACAGATATACCCTGTTTTTCTTTATCTTCAAGACATGATGTAGTTTTTAATGATAAGAAAATTATTGGTTCTGCTCAAAGAAGAAATAAATTATCTTTTTTGCAACATGGTTCAATTTTAATTGATATTAGAAAAAATTTATGGGAAAATATATTTTTAAGAGGAGTTGAGTTTTCAAAAATTGGATGTTTGAATGAACTTGTTTTTGTTGATAGAAAAAAATTAATTGAATTTTTGAAAGAAGGGATAAGTGAAATTTTAAATTTTGAAATATATGAGGATTGTTTGAAAAAGGAAGAAAAGGAAGAAATTGAAATCATAGAAAAAAAGTTAAAAAGGGAGGGGAAATATGAATAACTTTTCAGATAATCTTGGAGTTCAGAGTTATTGTTTCAGGAATTTTAAAGATAATAAAGTTGTAGCAAAGATGGTAAGAGAATTGGGTTTAAATAAAATTGAATTATGTGGAGTTCATATTGACTTTCTTGATGTTGGGAAATTTAAAGATGTGATTTCTATTTATAAAAACGAAGGAGTTGAGATTTATTCCATAGGAGTTCAATATTTTTCAAAAAATGAAGCAAATGAGAGAAAATATTTTGAATTTGTTAAAATGTGTGGAGCAAAATATATAAGTGCTGATTTTGACATAAATAAAATTTTTGATTGTTTTAGAGTTGCTGAAAAACTTGCAGATGAATATGATGTTAAAATTGCTATTCATAATCATGGTGGCTGGCATTGGCTTGGGAATATTCAGACACTTGAATATGTTTTTAAAAATACTTCAGAAAGAATAGGGCTTTGTCTTGATACTGCATGGGCACTTGATTCAAGAATAGAGCCAATAAAAATGATAGAAACATTCAGTAAAAGATTATACTCCCTTCATTTAAAGGATTTTATTTTTGAAAGGGATAGGAAAGTTGTTGATGTGGTTCTTGGAGAAGGGAATATTGATATAGGTAAGATTGTAAATAAACTTAAAGATATAAATTTTTCAGGTCCACTTATTATTGAATATGAAGGAGAACCAGAAAATCCGGTTCCATCTATCAAAAAAGGAATTGAGAATTTTAGAAAAGCACTCAAATTATAAATCAATAAAGGGTGTCATTTTTGATTTTGATGGAACACTTGTAATTTCTCCAATTCCATTTAAAGAGACAAAAGAAAAGATTTTAAAAGAGGCAAGAAAAAGAAATTTAAGATTTGCAGAAGAACTTCCAATCCTTGAATTGCTTGATTTTATTAAAAGAGAAAATGGTAAGAAGGGTAAGGATTTTTTTGTCATAGGTCAAAAGATTTTGAAGGAGCAAGAGATAAAAGCAGGTCAAAAAACAGAATTGAGAAAGGATGTTTTAGAAACACTTACTCAACTTAAAAGAAATAACATAAAAATTGGAATTATTACAAGAAATTGTAAAGAGGCAGTTATAAATGTTATAAATAAATTTTCAATTCCTTACGATGTCCTGTTAACAAGAGATGATATAAAAAAAGTTAAACCAGACATTTATCATGTAAAAAAATGTTTAAAATTGATGAGTTTAAGAAAAGAAGAAGTTATTCTTGTTGGAGATCATCCTTTTGATATTAGATGCGGGAAAAAATTAAATATTAAAACTATTGGAATTAAAAGTGAAAATATAGAAGAACGACTATTATATAAAGAGGGCGCAGATTTTTTGATTGATGAAATTAGTGATATTGAATATCTAATTGGTTTAAAAAGTTTTAAACAAGGTAAACTACCAAATAGATTTTTAATATATTTACTTAAGAAATATATTGATAAAAACAAAGATATAATTTCAACAGGTAGTGTAGGGAATGATTGTGCAATTTTTAAAACAAAAACAAATATAATATTTGCAAAGACAGATCCTATAACACTAACATCCGAAGATATAGGTTTTTATCTGGTAAATATAAATGCTAATGATATTGTAGTTACTGGTGGAATTCCTAAATATTTTCTTTGCACACTCTTTTTCCCCTCAGGGATAAAATTTCCAGAAATTGAAAATGTTTTTTTAAAAATTAGAGAAGAATGTAATAAGTTAAATATAAAATGGGTAGGAGGCCATACAGAGATAATGTCTGATATAAAAACACCTGTTTCAGTTGGTTTTATGCTTGGAGAAAAAATAAAAAAATTTGATTATTCAGATATAAAAGAAGGGGATAAGGTTTTCCTTGTAAAAGAGATTGGAATAGAAGGTGCTTCAATTTTAGTGAGAGAGAAATATAAAGAATTAAAAAGATTTTTTTCTGAAAGATATTTAAAAAAAATTAAAAATTCAATCTATAGTCCAGGTATAAGCGTTTTTAAAGAAGGGGTAATTTTATGGAAAAAATTTAAAATAAAATTTATGCATGACCCAACAGAAGGTGGAATATCAACAGGTTTATATGAAATTTCAGAAAATAAAAATATTGGTATTCTATTAGATATTAAAAAATTAAAGTTCTATAAACCTGTGATTAAATTGTGTAAAATTTTCAATCTTAATCCTTTTGGAATAATTTCTTCAGGTTGTATAGTTGGAATAACTGATAGAAACGAAGCAGAAAAAATGATAGATTTTTCCAAAAAAAGAGGTATTAAGATGGAAATTATTGGAGAGGTTGTAAAAAGGAAAGGTGTATTCTATTATGAAAAAAATGAAAAGAGAAACTTCCTGAAGTTTGAAAGAGACGAAATAAACAAAATTTTTTAAAAATGGTAAAATAATTATATGGACCCGAAAAAAATACTTATAATTGAAGATGACCCTGAAGAAAGATTGATTTTAAATAGAGAATTAAAGAGAGAAGGATATATTGTTTATGAAGCAGTGACAGGAGAAGAAGGATTAAAAATTTTTAAAAATGATAAACCAGATTTAGTTATTCTTGATGTTGTGCTTCCTGGAATTGATGGATGGGAAGTTTTAAGGAGAATTAAAAAGGGTCCTTTAAGTAGAAAAGTGCCTGTGATGATGCTAACAGGGAAAAGCCAAGATATTGATAAAATAAAAGGATATGAGATTGGTGCTGACTATTATGTTACTAAACCTTATAATGTTAATAAATTAATTCCTGTTATAAAAAGTTTGGTTGAAAAATAAAAATGGTTGTCAATCTTCCTCCTCAATTTCATGAGAAAGAATCAGAACTAAAAAAAGCAAAAACAATAGAAGAAAAAATTTCTATACTTGAAGAGATGCTCGCTATTATGCCAAAACATAAATCAAGTGAGAAACTTCAAGGACTTTTAAAGAGCAAAATATCAAAATATAAAAAGATGCTCCAGCAGCAACCAAAAACTAAAAAGAAGTCACCAGTTCCAGTAATTCAGAGGGAAGGCGCTGGTCAAATAGTTATTTGTGGACCACCAAATTCTGGAAAGTCAACTTTACTTTCAAAATTAACCAATGCAACTCCTGAAATAGGTGATTACCCATTTACAACAAAAATACCAGTTCCTGGTATGATGGATTACGAGAATATAAAAATACAGGTAATTGACACACCATCTTTATCTATTGAATTTACTGAAAACTGGGTAGGAGATTTTTTGAGGAAAGCAGATTCTTTAATATTTTTATTTGATATTTCTTCTGATTTTATCCTTGAGAATCTTGAAGAATCTTTAAATGTCCTTGAAAAGTTTAAAATAAAAGAAGAGGGTGGATTTACTTTCAATAAAAATATTATCTGGGTAGGGAATAAAATTGATCTACCAGAAAGTAAAGATATAAAAGAGATTTTTTTTGAATTTTATTCTGATAAAATACCCGAAATAATCACAATATCTGCAAAAAATAATGAAAATCTTGAGATACTTAAAGAGAAGATGTTTATTTCTCTTGAAATAATAAGGGTCTATACAAAAACTCCGGGAAAGCCACCGGATACTGAAAATCCATACACATTAAAAAGAGATACAAAAGTCATAGAACTTGCAGAAATTATTCATAAAGACCTTGTTAAAAACTTTAAATATGCAAGATTGTGGAGAGAAGGTAATGATAAAGTTATAATTGCTGGAAGGGATTTTATTCTTCAAGACAAAGATATTATTGAAATACATGCTTAATGTTTTATTATAGAAGAAGTTTTTGGCAGAGAAAAAATATCGGCTCTGATACTAAAAATTGAATAATAAATCTTCTAAATCTGTCCAGTAAAATAAAAAGATTCCAATAGAAGTATATCAAAAGATTGCGTCTTTTCAATATTTTTTGATAGATTTCCTGTCTTCAATTTACTTGTTTTTTATTAGTTAAGAATGTTTGTTAATAATACTCTGTAACAATTCACAATTTTTTATTGACTTTTTTTAAATTCACAATATAATAAAATATAGAAAACAAAAATTCTGTTAAATTATAGGAGGTAAAAATATGTTGAAAAATTATGAATTATGTTTTTTAATAAAAGCGGATTTACCAGAGGAAGATTTCAATAAGGAAGTTGATTTTATTGAAAGAGTTATTTTAAGAGAAGGAGCGGAAATTGTAAAAAAAGAAAATCTCGGCAGAAAGACACTTGCTTATCCAATAAAGAAGAAGGAAGAGGCGATTTATTATATTTTTTACATAAAAAGCACACCAGATAAGATTTCAAAAATTGAAAGTGAATTTTATAGAAGAGAAAATATTTTGAGATATTTATTTTTAAAAAGAAAAAAATTTGATTTTAAGGAGGAAGTAAATGCCAGGTCCGTTTCTCAATAAAGTTTTTTTGATAGGAAGATTAACAAGAGACCCAGAATTGAGATATACAACAAGTGGAACAGCAGTTGCTACTTTTGGGTTTGCAGTCAACCGAGAATATTTATCAAAAGGAGAAAAAAAAGAAGATACCTGCTATTTAAACCTTGTTGTCTGGGGAAAACAGGCAGAAATTTGTGCTGAATATCTTAAAAAAGGAAATTTAATATTTGTTGAAGGTTCTTTACATTATAGAAGTTGGGAAACAGATAATAATGAAAAAAAATCAACCATAGAGGTCAGGGTTGAGAGATTTCAATTTTTGGAGAGGCCTAATATTGAAATAATTGATGAAAAGGAGGAGTTAGAAAATGGCAAAGAAGAAGAAGGTTTGTAAGTTCTGTCAAGAAAATTTTGATGAGATTGATTATAAAGACATAGGAATTATAAGAAGGTATATAACACCAAGAGGGAAAATTATTTCTTCAAAACAGTCAGGTGTTTGCGCTAAACATCAAAGAGTACTCACAAAAGCAATAAAAAGAGCAAGATTTGTAGGTCTTTTACCATTTGTTAAAATATGATGGGGTGAAAAATGAAAATCATATATATTAAGGACTATCAAAACAGGTACAAAAAAGGAGAAATAAGAGAGGTTAAAGATGGATTTGCAAGAAATTTTTTAATTCCTTATGGATATGCTGTTGAAGCAACTGAACAGAATTTAAAACTTTTAAAAGAGAAAGAAAAAATAGAAGAAGCAAAGAAAAAGAGGAAATTAGACCAAGCAAGAGAAATAAAGAATATTTTAAAAGAAAGTTCAATTACAATAATGGCAAAAGCAGGTAGAGATGAAAAACTCTTTGGAGCAATAACTAATGAAATAATAAGTGAAGAAATAAAAAAACAACTTAATATTGAAATAGAAAAACATCAAATAATTCTTGAAGAACCAATAAAAAAACTTGGGATATATAAAGTTCCTATTAGATTGACAGATGGATTAGAGGGTGAAATAAAAGTTTGGATAGTAAGAGAAAAATAAAATGCCCAAGAAAAAGGAAGAAATTCCTGTTGATAGAATTCCACCACAAAATATAGAGGCAGAAAAAGCACTTTTAGGATGCATGCTTCTTGATGAGGAAGCAAGAATTAAAGTTCTTGAAAATTTTAAAGTTGACTTTTTTTACAATGAGGCACATCAGAAAATTTTTTCTTCAATTGTAAAACTTTTTGAGAAAGGGGAAAAGTGCGACCTTATAACTCTATCTGAAATACTTAGGGGAGAAAATCTTCTTAATGAAATTGGTGGAGTTGAATATCTTTCTCATATTGTTGAAAGTGTTCCTACATCTGCTTATGTAGATGAATATATGAAGATAGTTAAGGAAAAATATATATTAAGAACTTTGATTTCAAATGCAACAAAAATAATTACTGAAGCATATAATCAGCAAGATGAGGTTGAAACACTTTTAGATAAAGCAGAATCTTTAATATTTGAGGTGAGCCAGAATAAAACAGAAAGAGAAGCATATTCTTTAAAAATTCTTGTAAGAGAGGCAATTGAAAATATAGAGAAGATTCGCGAAAAGAGAGGTTATGTTACAGGATTAGCAACTGGATTTACTGATCTTGATAAAATGACAACTGGTTTGCATCCATCTGACTTTATTATTATTGCTTCAAGACCTTCAATGGGGAAAACTGCACTTGCATGTAATATAGCACTAAATTTAAATTCAGGATTTGAAAAAGTTCCCATTCTAATTTTTTCTTTAGAAATGAGTAAGGAGCAAATTGTCCAAAGGATGTTATGTAGTGAAGCAAAAGTAAATATTTTAAAATTTAGGCAAGGTCTTCTTTCGGATAAAGAGATAGGTAAACTACTAATTGCAGCCTCCCACCTTGAAGAGTCCTCAATTTTTATTGATGATACTCCTTCTTTAAATGTTTTTGAATTGAGAGCAAGAGCAAGGAGATTGAAAGCGAAAGAAAATATTCAACTTATAATTATTGATTATTTACAATTGATGAAAGGTAAAGGTAGGGCTGAAAATAGACAACAGGAAATAAGTGAAATTTCTGCTTCTTTAAAATCACTTGCAAAGGAATTAAATATACCTGTTATTGCAGTTTCTCAATTAAGCAGGGCTACTGAACAGAGAGTTGATAAGAAACCTCAACTTGCAGATTTAAGAGAAAGTGGTTCAATAGAACAAGATGCTGACCTTGTTTTACTTTTATATAGAGAAGAATATTATAATGAAACAGAAGAGAACAAAGGTAAAGCAGAGGTTATAATTGCTAAACAAAGGAACGGTCCTACTGGTTCTATATTCCTTACTTTTTTAGAAGAATATACAAGGTTTGAAAATTATACTCCAAGAGAAGAAATATGAAAAAAATTATTGAAAAAGTTGGCAGTGAATTCCTGTTTCTTCTTAAATATACTGGCTCAATTTCACTTCTTATTTCTTCTTCAACAAAAAAATTATTTAAAGTAAAAAAAAGAGAATCTATTGCTAAATATATAAATGAGATTGGTTCTAATTCATTATTTCTTGTTGGAATAATCGCTTTTTTTACTGGAATGGTTCTTGTTATGGAAACAGTTCACACACTTAAGAAATTTGGTGCAGAGATGTATTCAGGTGGACTTGTAACTATTTCAATGATTAGAGAACTTGGTCCAGTTTTAATCGCTTTAATTGTTGCAGGAAGAATTGGTGCTTCAATTGCTGCTGAAATTGGAGTTATGAAGATTACAGAACAGATAGATGCTTTACAGGTTATGGCAGTAGACCCTGTAACTTATCTTGTAAGTCCAAGAGTTATTGCTGGAATAATATCTCTACCATCTCTTTTTATTATAAGTTTTTTTATCTCAATTGTTGGTGGTTTTTTTGTAGGCGTTTTTATGGTGGGGATTCCATCCGGTGTCTATTTATATCAGAGTTTTAAATATGTAAATATTAAGGACTTTTTTATAGGAATTTTAAAGGTAATTGTGTTTGCAATAATAATTATAAATGTATCTTCGTATGAAGGACTTAATGCTTATGGTGGAGCAGAGGGTGTGGGAAAGGCTTCAACAAATGCAGTTGTATCTTCATTTTTTCTTATAATTCTTGCAAACTTGATTATAACAGGCATTTTTTATTTTGTATAAATGGAAAAAATAATTTCTGTAAAAAATTTAAATTTAAGGATTGGAAATAAAGAAGTTTTAAATGATATAAATTTTGATATTGAAAAAGGAGAATCAGTTGTTATAGTTGGACCTTCTGGATGTGGGAAGACAGTTTTAATAAAGACAATCCTTGGAATAATAAAACCATACAAAGGAGAAATTTATATTTTTGGGAAAAATATAGAAAATTTAAGAGAAGATGAATTGAAAGAAATAAGGGAAAAGATAGGTATGGTGTTTCAAAATTCTGCTTTATTTGACTCTTTAAGTGTTTGGGAAAATGTTGGTTTTTATTATCTTTATCATACAAATAGAAGAAAGGAGGATATAAAAAATCAGGCAATTGAAATTTTAAAATCACTTGGACTGGATGAAAGTGTTTCTGATATGATGCCTGAGCAATTAAGTGGAGGGATGAAAAAAAGAGTATCAATTGCACGAGCATTAATATCCAAACCGGAAATAATATTTTATGACGAACCAACAACAGGGCTTGACCCTATAACAAGTGAGAATTTGACATCCCTGATAAAAAAAATACATCAAGAATTTAATACAACAGATATAACTATAACACACGATGTTAAACTTGCAAGTAAAATAGGGAAAAAATTGATTTTGATTGACCAGGGGAGAATAGTTGAAGTTGGAACATATGAAGAATTGAGAAAGAAAAGTAAGCATCCAATAATAAGAAGTTATGTTGAAATGGGAGGATAAAATGGACAAAAAAGTGACAACTGAATTAAAAGTTGGGACCCTTGTTTTTGCCGCAATTTTAGGAATTATCATTTTTATTTTTACTCAGACAAGAGTTAGTAAATGGACTGGTTATGAAGTTGGAGTTTTATTTGACTATGTTAGTGGGCTTGAAATAGGGAATCCTGTTAGAGTTAGTGGAGTAAGAGTTGGAGAGGTTAAAAAAATTGAAATTTTATATGAAGAAAAACCGAAAGTTTTAGTTAAATTAAAAATAAATCCAACAGTAAAAATAGGTAAAAATAGTAAATTTACAATCAAAACACTTGGGATTATAGGAGAAAAATATATAGAAATATTTCCTTCTAAAGAAAAAGAATTTTTAAAAAAAGGAGAGATAGTTGAAGGAGAAGAACCTTTATCAGTTGACAAGATTGCAAATATGGGAGAAGAGATGCTCGTAAATTTGAATGAGATATTGTCAGATATTAGAGAAATAACAGGAGATAAGGAGGTAAAGAGATGGATAAAAGAAATACTTGAAAATTCTAAAACTACTATAGAAAAAATAAATAATTCTTTTGAAAAAATAGACCGACTTACTGATGGACTTGCAAAAACAAATCAAAATTTGAATTCTTTTATTGAAGAAAACTCTCCTACTATTAAAAAAGTAATAGAAGATGCAGATTTATTTCTTTTGTCTTCAAAAAAAGAGATTGAAGATACAATGAGAGATGTAAGAAATTTTCTTACACTTAAAGATAAAGCAGAGATACTTCTTTCAAGTTTTACAGATACATCTTATGAGATTACAATTGCTTCATTAGAATTTAAAAAAGCGTCTTTACAGATAAGAGAATTTTTTGAAAAAATTGAAAAAGAAGGGCTTATAGCAAAAATTATGAAAGAGGAACAAATGATAGATGATATTAAAAAAGAAATTGAGATTTTAAAGGAAACAACTGCAAAAATTGGAAATGTATCTGAAAAATTAAGTTCTACTTTAGAAAATCTCAATACAATTTTAATAGATTTAAAAACAAGTAAAGGTAGTATTGGTAAACTTTTATATAGTGATGAACTCTATAATGAAGTTTTAAATTTTATTAAAGAAATAAGAGAAAATCCCTGGAAACTATTCTTTAGAAAAAGATGAAGAAAGAAAAAAGTATATTTGTTTGTTCTGAATGTGGATATCATTCAGTTAAACTACTTGGAAGATGTCCAAATTGTGGTCAATGGAATACTTTTATAGAAGAATTTTATACCTCTACTGAAAAACTTGAAACTAAAGAGATAATCTATCCAAAGAAATTATCAGAAATTGTAATTGAAGAAACATCAAGGATAAAAACAGGAATTGAAGAATTTGATAGAGTTCTTGGTGGAGGGATTGTAAAAAAAAGTTATATACTTATTTCAGGAGAACCAGGAGTAGGGAAATCAACTTTATTATTATCTGTATGTGGAAACCTCGCTAAAAATGGATATAAAGTCCTTTATATAAGTGGAGAAGAATCAGAGAGTCAAATAAAGATGAGGAGTAAACGGCTTGGCATTGATACAGACATGATATATTTATTGACAAGTTCGGAAATAAATACAATTAAAAATGGACTTGAAAAAATAAAACCAGATTTTATAATTGTTGATTCAATTCAAACTGTCTATAATCCAGAAATACCAACAATACCAGGGTCAGTTACACAGGTAAGAGAAAATGCTAATTTTTTTATGAGATATACAAAGAATAATGATTGTTCAACTTTTCTTGTAGGTCATATAACAAAGGAAGGGATTGTTGCAGGACCAAAAATTCTTGAGCATATTGTTGATGCAGTTATTTATTTTGAAGGAGATGTAAGGACAAATTTAAGGATATTAAGAAATATAAAAAATAGATTTGGTTCAACAAATGAAATTGGAGTTTTTTCAATGGAAGAAAATGGTTTAAAGGAAATACCAGATGCTTCAATGCTTTTCATTCAAGACATAGAAAAAAATCTTCCAGGTAGAACTGTTTTCCCGACAATAGAAGGAACACGGACAATTCTCGTTGAGATTGAAGGACTTGTAACTCCAACTTATTATGGTATCCCAAGGAGAACAGTTTCAGGAGTTGACTATAATAGAGTTTCTTTAATAATTGCAGTTCTTGAAAAAAAATTAAAATTGAATTTTAACACATATGATGTTTATGTGAATGTTGGTGGTGGATTAAGAATAAACGAAGTCGGTTCAGATTTAGCAGTTGCTGCTTCTTGTGTTTCTTCTTTAAAAGATATTTCTCCTATTAAAAATACTGTCTTAATAGGAGAGATTGGTTTAACTGGAGAAATAAGAGGTGTTGAAAATATAAATTTAAGATTAAGAGAGTGTGAACGACTTGGAATTGAAAGGGCAATAATACCTGAAAAAAATAAAAATGACATTTCTGTAAAAAATATAAAAACATATCCTGTTCATTTTTTATACGAAGCGTTACAGATAGCCCTTGATCTTTGATCTCTCTCTTTTTTATATAAAGAGGAAATTTATTTTTTATCCATTTCCATTTTTTCATAATCGGATTTATAATATTTTGAAGAGTAAAAATGGCAGAACCGAACTTCAGTAATAGACCTGACTTAGCAAGCAGGGTTTAGCAATGAAGTAGTTAGTGTGTGTAGAATATAGTGTAAAGAAAAAAGATGTAAGCGAATAGAACCAACAGGCAAAGAAGAAAATATAATCAGAAGCACAATTGAAATAGATATAGGAAGAAGTAAAAATCAAATGAGATAGTAGAAATAGAGTATTAAAGATAAGCGAGGGTGGCGGAATGGCAGACGCGCTGGACTTAGGATCCAGTGGGGAAACCCATGAGGGTTCAAATCCCTCCCCTCGCATCTGTCTATCAAAGAGTTCCAGATTTTTCTATATAGGATTTCCAACTTATTCATTAAAATACTGAAAAGAGAATTTTTATTTTGACATTTATTACTTTTTTCCTGTAAGATATTATAATACAGAAGAATAACTATGGATTTAACTTTTATAACGAATGAAGAGGGGAAAACATTAAAAGATAGATTTAATGAACTGATAAAGGACTGCAAATTTTTTGATTGTCTTGTTGCCTATTTTTATGTAAGTGGATTTCATGCTATATACAAGTCCCTTGAGAATACTCAAAAGATAAAAATTCTTATCGGCATTGGAACAAGTAAGGGAACTTATGATTTAATACAATTATCTCATATAGAGAGGTGAAAATATGAAAGATTTTACAGAAATTAAAAGAATTATCTCAAGCCATCTAAATGAAATAAAAGAAAGATTTGGCATTAAGGAGTTTGGTATTTTTGGTTCATATGTCAGAGGAGAGGAAAGCCAGGCAAGTGACTTAGATATACTTGTGGAATTTGAGGAAGGTAAAAAGACCTTTGATAACTATATGGAACTAAAATTTTATCTTGAAGATTTACTAAACCTAAAAGTTGACCTTGTTATAAAATCTGCTATTAAACCAAGATTAAGACCGTATATTTTAGAAGAGGTTGTATATGTCTAAAAAGAGAGATGCAAAACTATATCTTCAAGATATTTTAGACGAAATAGAGAGAATACAGCGATTTGTGAAAGATATTAATAATTTTGAAGAATTTTCTAAAAATGAACTGGTATATTATGCAGTTTTAAAATCCCTTGAAAATATTGGTGAGGCTGTAAAAAATATTTATTATACTCTTTCGTAACAATGCTTTGTCTTATAAATGCAACGCATTTGCGACGCATTTGCGACGCATAATTAAAAGGAGATTTGTATGGATAGAGAACAGGCAAAAAGTTTAATAATTGAGACATTTGAAAATCCCTTTAATAAAGATAACTTTATTAAATTCATTACCAATCTTTTGAAAAGTTATAATAGGGAAAAAGCACTTTCCACAAGGTATGGGATTCAAGGAATAACAGAAAGATATTTGGACTTTATAAAAGGATGGGAAAGGATTGGTGTTTATGAAAATGGTGGTAAGAGAATTGATATTCTGGTAGTTGAATTAAAAAAAGATGTATCTCTTTATCGTGCCCGTTCAACTCAAAGAAACTTTATTGCAGAATATTTACAGGGAAAACTCGGAACAACAAATGAAAAAGATGCTGCTCTTTGTGCCTTTGTATCACAAGACAGCGAGGATTGGAGATTTTCCCTTGTCAAGACGGATTATCGTTTTGGAGAAACCCCTTCTGGCAAACCCAAAGGGATACAGGAATTCACACCAGCAAAAAGATGGTCATTTTTAGTTGGTAAAAATGAAAAAAGCCATACTGCCCAGAGTAGATTTTTACCAATTCTTGAAAATGATAACTTAAGACCAACCCTTGAGGATTTAGAGGAGGCATTTAATGTTGAAGTCGTTACAAAGGAATTTTTCCAAAAATATAGAGAGTTATTTATAAGAACAAAATTAGAACTTGATAAAGTAGCACAGACATTCCTTTCTGTGAATCAAGAATTCATACGCAAAAACATAAACACAGTTGACTTTGCCAAGAAACTCCTTGGTCAGATTGTATTTCTTTATTTCTTACAAAAGAAGGGCTGGTTTGGGGTTGAAAGAGGAAACCTCTGGGGAACAGGTCCAAAAGATTTCATAAGGAGATTGTTTAAGAAGGAGTTTGGAGATTATCAGAATTTTTATAACGACATTCTTGAACCGCTCTTTTATGAGGCATTAAGAACAGATAGAAGCGCTGACGACCATTATTACAGCAGATTTAATTGTAAAATTCCATTCCTAAATGGTGGTTTATTTGACCCTATAAATAATTTTGACTGGGTAAATGTAGATATTTTGCTTCCGAATGAACTTTTTTCAAATTCAAACATAACAGAAGAAGGTGATATTGGTAATGGCATACTTGATGTTTTTGACAGATATAACTTCACAGTAAATGAAGAAGAACCTCTTGAAAAAGAAGTTGCATTAGATCCGGAACTACTTGGAAAAATCTATGAAAAATTAAATGCTATTAGACCTGATAACTTTGATGAATATGTAAAAGTTTTAAGATCTGGCAAAAAAGGTGAAGAGGTAAAATTTAACAAAG
Organism: Candidatus Omnitrophota bacterium; assembly: GCA_023818645.1. GTDB lineage: Bacteria > Ratteibacteria > UBA8468 > B48-G9 > JAFGKM01 > JAMWDI01. The sequence continues at coordinate 44,403 of JAMWCJ010000005.1, forward strand.
AATACGGTGTTTATTACACTCCAAGAGAGATTGTCCATTATATGTGCCAGGAAAGTTTAATAAATTATCTTAGTAGTAGCACAGACATTCCTGTCTGTGAAAGCAGTAGTAGCACAGACACTCCTGTCTGTGAAAGCAGTAGTAGCGCAGACATGCCTTTCTGTGAAAGTAGTAGTAGCAAACGAATTCCTGTCTGTGATATAGAAAAATTTGTAAAAACTGCGGATTTGATCAAAGAGAAGGAAGCAGTTGCCCTTGAAAAAGAAGAAAAGATTAAATCTGGAGAACAAAAAACAACAAAATATGAGAGCAAAATTCCTGAAAGCATAAGACAAAATGCAAAAAAAATAGACAATCTTCTTGCTAATATAAAAGTTTGTGATCCTGCTGTTGGTTCTGGTGCTTTCCCAATTGGTATGATGCATGAAATTGTAAAATTAAGGCAACTTCTTTCTGTTTATTGTAGCACAGACACTCCTGTCTGTGAAAGTGGCAGTAACACAGACATTCTTGTCTGTGAAGAAATCTTCAAAATCACTTCACGCAATCTTCCCCATTGGCAAAAATCGGATGCTATTTATTGGGTTACTTTTCGTTTGGCAGATTCACTCCCTAAGGAAAAATTAAATCAATGGAAAGAGGAATATGAAAACTGGTTAAAAAGTAATCCAAAGCCATGGAGTAAAAAACAATATGAAGAATATAATGAAAAATTTCTTAAACGAATAGAGAATTGGTTGGATAATGGATATGGCTCGTGTATTTTGGCAAAAGAAGAAATTCTTAACATACTGAAAGAATGCCTTTTTAAATTTGATAACCAGCGATATAAAATTCATGCGGCAGTTATAATGCCAAATCATGTTCATTTGTTGATAGAACCTTTCCCAGAATATACACTTTCAGATATTCTTAAAGGGATAAAAGGTGCAAGTGCAAATGCAATAAATAAAAAAATGGGAACAACTGGTAAAAATGTATGGATGGAAGAATCCTACGACCATATTGTTAGAAGTGAAAAAGAGTATTATCACTTTTTAAATTACATAATAGACAACCCACAAAAAGCAAACTTATCAGAAGATAAATATTATTTATACGTATCACAAACACCCCCAGACGTAACACAGACACTCTTGTCTATGAAAAACCAGGATGTAACACAGACATTTTTGTCTGTGGAAAATGAAAAAAATACACAGGCAAGAATGCCTGTGCTACATTCTTCATACGATTTAAAACGCCATTGCATTGAAAAATCACTTTATGGTGTTGATATAGATCCTGGTGCCGTTGAAATATGTAAACTAAGATTTTGGCTTTCTTTGATTGTGGATGAAGAGGATTTTGATAATATAAAACCTTTGCCAAACCTTGATTATAAAGTAGTGTGTGGAGATTCACTTTTAGGAGTTGAAAAGGATTTATTTAATCAACAGGCTTTCGTAGAACTTGAAAAATTAAAGCATCAATATTTTAACGAAACAAACCCGGCTAAAAAACAGCAACTAAAGGATAAAATTGACAAACTAATTTTTGAAATAACAAAGGGACATAAAGAGTTTGATTTTGAGGTTTATTTTTCCGAGGTATTTCATCAAAAAGAAACAAATGTAACACAGACATTTCTGTCTGTGGAAAACCAAGATGTAACACAGACATCTGCATCTGTAGAAAAAAACACACAGGCAAGAATGCGTGTGCTACATCAGAAAGGTGGTTTTGATATTGTTATTGCAAATCCGCCGTATATTGATTCTGAAACTATGGTAAAAAGGGGCTTGGTCAAAGAAAGAGAATATATAAGAAACAACTACAAGTTTGTGCGTGGAAATTGGGATATTTATATCGCTTTTTTTGAAAAAGGATTGAATTTATTATCTTCTAAGGGAAATTTAATATATATCACACCTGATAAATGGCTTACTAAACCATTTGGTGAGGAGTTTAGAACACAAAATTTATCTAAATTGGCTAGTATTGTGAAGTGTGGGAGGGAAATTTTTGAAACATCACTTGTGGATTCGGTGATTACTTCTTTTGCTCCTGAAAAATCCAATTATATCAAGATATACGAAGTTGTTAATAATCAAATAAAATATAAACGTGAATTTGATAAAAATTTACTCCGTCCACCTTATAATTTAGATATTGCATTTTCTAATTATTTAGATTTATTGGTAAAAATTGAAAATAACTCATCTAAACTAAAAGATTTGGGCATTTGTGAAAATGCCTGTGCTACATCGGATGCATATAAACTGAAATCGATGATTTTAGATTTACCCTTCAAAGAATTTGATGAAAAGAAGTATTTTAAAGTGATAAACACTGGAACCATCGGTAAATATATATCAAAGTGGGGATATAAAGAAATGGTATTCATTAAAGATAAATATTTGTGTCCAGTTGTTGAAAAGAACAAATTTTTGAGAAGTTTTAATGAGCCTTATATAAAAAGGACTTTGAGCAAAAAGATTATAATAAAGGGAATTACTTTATTAGAAAGTTGTATTGATTTAAAAGGACAAATTATACCAGGAAAATCAACTTTAGTCTTTTTAAGTGAAAATAAAGAAGATATATTACTTTCACTTATTTTTTTGAATTCTCGCATTGCTCAATTTTATTTACGAGAGAGATTTGTATCTTATAGTTACAATCAAGGAGTTGTATTTACTAAAGATATGATAAATAATTTGCCAATTCCCTCTCTTTCTGTTAACGATAAAGAAATGCTTATTAACCTTGTCTCCCAAATCCTCTCCCTCACCCAATCCGAAGATTACCTTTCAAACCCACAAAAGCAAGCAAAAGTCAAAAAACTTGAAACCCAGATTGACCAGTTGGTTTATAAACTTTATAATTTAACAGAAGAGGAAATAAGGATAATAGAGGGAGTCCGAGATGAAAGCCCTTGATGATATTGTCTTTGATGCCTTAGGATTAACAGAAGAAAGAAAAGAGGTCTATTGGGTTGTGGCAGAATTGGTAAAAAACAGATTAGAAAAAGCAAAGAGTGTGTAAAAATGAAAAACATCGTAGGGGCAACCCTTGTGGTTGTCCAAAATAAACCAGACAATGTAGGGGCGACCCTTGCGGTTGTCCAATATAACAGGGCAGGGACAAGCCCTGCCCCTACAATTGACCGAAATAACAGGGCAGGGATAAACCCTGCCCCTACAAGAAGGGAATGCTCTATAAAAGATGCTGATTTTACGAAGATTTTTCAGAAAAAACCCCTCAAAATCGTCCCCTTCCTATTTCCAAAAAATGCGAAAG
>JAMWCJ010000063.1 GCA_023818645.1 Candidatus Omnitrophota bacterium
CTACACATTCAACTGGTGATAAAGGACCTTCAAGAATTTCAATGATTTGGCTTATTTTGATCTCAGATGGATCTTTTAAAAACATATATCCACCTTTACCACCTTTTATACTCCTTAAAATACCACCCTTTTTTAAAGCAAGCATAATATGTTCAAGATATCTCTCTGAAATATTCTGTCTTTTTGCAATTTCTTTAACTAAAACAGGTCTTTCTTCATAATAAACACCTAAATCAATTAAAGCTCTTAACCCATATCTTGTCCTTGTTGAAAATTTCATCTTTACTCCTTTTATTACTAATATAATGCTTTTAATAATATTATAATTAAATAAAATTTCTGTCAAAAATAAAAAAGATCTTGGTCGGGGCGCTCGGATTTGAACCGAGGACCTCTTGGTCCCAAACCAAGCGCGCTTAACCGGACTGCGCTACGCCCCGATTATAATTATTATATCCGATTTTTACTCAAAAAATCAAATAATTTTTTTAACCTTGTATTTAAATTTCAAAAGTTGTAAAATTGTAAAAATTTTAAGAAAAATGTGGAAAAAAACTTTTATTTCGGCTTTTATTGCTCAGATATTATCAATAAGCGGTTTTTCTTTTGCCTTACCTTTTTTGCCTTATTTTATTTCAGAACTTGGAATAAAAGATATTTCCTCTCAAACATACTGGGCAGGAATTATACTTTCATCAAGCGGCTTTACATTTATTATATTTTCTCCTTTTTGGGGGCATTTAGCAGATAAATATGGCAGAAAGGTTATGGTTGTAAGAAGCATGTTTGCAGGAACTTTAGTATTATTTCTTATGTCTTTTGTTAGAACAGTTAAACAATTGCTAATATGTAGATTATTACAGGGTGCTTTAACAGGAACAATTATTGCTTCAATTACTCTTGTTGCTTCAGTTGTTCCAATTGAAAAAAGTGGTTTTACTCTTGGTATGATGCAGGCGGCTGTCTCAATAGGAAATTCACTCGGTCCTTTATTTGGAGGTTTTTTTGCAGATAAGTTTGGATATAGAGTTACATTTAGAATTGGAGGTCTTATAATTTTTCTTGGAGGTCTTTTAGTATTATTATTTACAAAAGAAAATAAAGAAAATAATAAACCAATAAAAAATAAAATCACTTTCAAAGATATTTTTAAAATTAAAGGATTCTGGCTTGCAACTATTATTATGTTTGGTGTTAGATTAAGCAATACAATTTTAAACCCTTCTTTCCCTCTTGTTATAAAAGAGATAATAACTTCTCCTCAGAAATTAAATACCATTACAGGAACAATTATTGGAGTAGCAGCAGTAATTGAAGGAATAACAGCAGTATTTTTAGGTCTTGTAGCAGATAAAATAGGTTATTTAAGATTGATTATAAATTGTTCAATTTTTGCCTCAATAACAACTTTTGGGCATTTTTTTGTTAATTCAATTTCACAACTTTTTATTTTAAGAATTCTTTTTGTCGGTAGTATCGCTGGAATTGTCCCTTCTGTAAATTCTTTAATAAAAAAAATTATTAAAGAAGAAGCAATGGGTAAAGCATATGGCTTATTTAATTCTATAAGTATGTTTGGACTTGCCTTTGGGCCTTTAATAGGTGGATATACAGGTAAAATTATAGATATTAGGGCTCCTTTCTTAATTACATCAATATTTCATGCATTTGTTGCACTTTTAATAATCTCTCAACTTTCAAAAATAAAAAGGAGTTATTATGATAATTAAATTTCTTGGAGCAACAAAAAATGTAACAGGTTCAAAGTTTTTAATTTCTTCTAATGGAAAAAATATTCTTATAGATTGTGGTTTATTTCAAGAAAGGGATTTAAAAAATAGAAACTGGGATAAATTTCCATTCCCTCCTGATAAAATTGATTTAATTTTACTTACACATGCACATCTTGACCATTCAGGATATTTACCTAAATTAGTTAAAGAAGGTTTTTCAGGTAAAATACTATGCACAAAACCAACATTTGAAATAACAAAGATAGCACTTATTGATTCAGGTAAAATACAGGTTGAAGATGCAGAAAAAAAGAAGAAAAGACATCAAAAGGAAGGGAGAAAAGGACCATATCCTGAAATACCACTTTATACACCAAAAGATGCTGAAAATGTTTTTGAACTTTTCCACCCTGTTGAATATAATGAGAAAATAAGGATTGATAAAAATATAGAAGTTGTATTCCATAATGCAGGACATATCCTTGGCTCATCAATAATAGAAATTATTGCTGAAAATAAAAAGATTGTTTTTTCTGGAGATATTGGAAGAAAAGAGAACCCAATTTTACCTCCACCTGAAATTATAGAAGAGGCCGATATTTTAATAATTGAGTCAACATATGGAAACAAAATCCATGAAAAAAGAGAAGATGCTGAAAATAGATTTGAGCAGATAATTAATGCAACAGTAAAAAGAGAAGGTAATATAGTTATTCCAAGTTTTGCAATTGAAAGGGTACAGGAGATTTTATATTATTTAAAGAAACTTTTACTTGAAGACAGGATTCCTCATTTATTAACATTTCTTGACAGTCCTATGGCAATTGAAGTAACAGAAGTATTTAAAAAGTATCTTCGTTATCTTGATGGCCAAGCAGAAAAGTTTTTAGAAAATAAGGTTTCTCCATTTGACTTTCCTCTTTTACATCTTACAAAGTCAGTTGAAGAATCAAAAATGATAAACCATATAAAAGGTTCAGTAATAATAATTTCTGGAAGTGGTATGTGCACAGGAGGAAGAATAAAACATCATCTTGTTAATAATATAGAAAGAGAAGAATCATCAATTATCTTTGTTGGATATCAGGCAAAAGGAACACTTGGTAGAGAAATACTTGAGAAAAAAGAGGTTAGAATCCTTGGGAATTTTTATAATGTAAAAGCAAGAATTGAAAAAATAGATGGATTTTCCGCTCATGCTGACAGAGAGGACCTTTTAAATTTTCTGGTAGGATTTAAAAAATTACCAGAAACTGTATTTTTAGTTCATGGTGAAGAAGAAGTTATTGATGAATTTTCAAATTTACTTTCTGAAAATTTTAAAAATTCAAAAATTTTTGCTCCTTCTTACCTTGAAGAGTATAAAATTTGATATTATGAAAAGAGTGTTCTTAATGCTTAAATTGACAATACAATTTATCTTAAAACTAAAAAGACCTGTAGAGGTAAATCTTGCCAATCAATATAAAATGAAGTTACTAAAGATATACCATTTCTAAAAGACAGAAAAAGGTTATTTAGGAGAGGGAACTGGGGAAAAGAAAAAAATTAATGGAGAGAGGGATAGATAGGTTATTTTTTCAGTTAAATACAAATTGATATACTGTTATTCTGATAGAAGATATAGAACTTTTCAATAAACTTTTAACTGAATGACAAATAGAATATAATTTCCGTCGTCCACATCAATCATTAGAATACCTTACACTTATTGAGTTTCTTTCTGGGAAACAAAAACTTAACAAAAATAAAAATATGTGTAAGAATAAATTTAAGGAAAATGAAAAAGTATTAACAGGCCACTCAGTTTATATTTAGATTTGACATTTTGACAATTTTTAAGTTAATATAAAATTTGATGGGTAAAAAAATGAAGAAATTAATTGGAATTGTGCTTGTTTTCTTTATTCTATCTGGTTGTACTCCTGTATTGAAACAGCCACAATTATCTAAAGAAGAAATAGAAACTGAAAGGGAAAAACAACAAGAAATTGCAATAAATACATATATTGAAAGAAAGATAAGGTTATATAAAGTTGGGCTTCCTTTATTAAAAGGTGCTTTAAATTTCTATAATAAAAAACCAGTCATTTCTCTTGGAATACTTGTCCATACTGAAAAAAATTATAAAAAAGAATATCTGCCAATTTTAAGAAAAAAGTATAGAGTTGAAGAAACACCAACAATTCTTTATATTCATCCTGATTTTGGCGCTTATAGTTCAGGTTTAAAAGTAAATGATAGAATTATTGAAATAGATAAAAAGAAAATAACCAGTTTAGAAAGTTTGAAAAAAACTTTACAGGAGATAGATATAAATAAAGAAAAAGTTGAAGTTATAGTTGATAGAAATGGAGAGGACTTAAAATTTAATGTCCAAACAACAAAAATATGTCCCTTTTCTTTCGTTTTATATTCAGATCCACGAATTGGAGATACTATAAATGCTTTTACAGATGGACAAATAATTTATGCAACACCTGGTCTATTAAGATTTATTCAACAGGATAAAGAACTTGCATTTATTCTTTCACATGAAATTGCTCATGCTGTTTTAGATCATGTTCAAAAGACACTTGGAAATAGAATTCTTGGAACGATTGTTGATATCGCAATAACTGTTGCAACAGGTATCAGTACCCAAGGTATTTTTGGAGATCTTGCAGGACTTGTATTTTCTAAGGAATTTGAAAAAGAAGCAGATTATCTTGGAACTTATATTGCAGCAATTAGTGGATATGATATTTCTGATGCACCAGATTTCTGGAGAAAAATGGCAGCCGAATATCCTGGTTCAACAAAAGATGTTTTTCTTGCCACCCATCCATCTTCTCCAGAAAGATATATTTTAATTGAAAAGACAGTTTCTGAAATAAAAGAGAAACAAGAAAAAGGTCTTCCCCTTTCACCTGATTTCAAAAAGGTAAAGTAATAAATGTCTATAATATCAATTGGACTTATAATCGGATTTTTTGCAGGATTTATATGTGGACTTTTTGGAATGGGTGGTGGTTCTTTGATGGTACCTGCAATATACCATTTTTTTGGTTCTATTTTTCCAATTGATAATAGAATGAAAATATCTATTGGAACTTCTTTGTTTGTAATTATTTTCTCTTCAATCTCTGCAATCATATCTTACTCAAAAAATAAAAAGATCAAAACAAAACTTATATTTTTAATTGTCCCTTCCGGTATCATTGGTTCTCAATTTGGTGCTTTTTTAATAAGTAAAATTGAGGATAGAGTGGTCAAATATATATTTGTCTTTCTTACCATTTTACTTGGTTTAAGAATGTTTTTTACCTCTGAGAATAAAGAAGATGAAAATTCAGATACAAATTCATATAATAAGTTAGCAGGAATTGCAATTGGTTTTTTTTCTGGTTTTGTATCAGGACTTTGTGGGGTTGGTGGTGCAGTTTTAATCATCCCTTTACTTTATATATTTCTCAAAATTTCAATACATTATGCAATTGGAACAGCACTTATAGCAATACTTTTTAATTCTATTTCAGGCAGTATAGCATACATAATTAGAGACCTTATAGATATAAAAATAGGTATATCACTCGCTTTAACTTCTGTTATAGGTGCTCAAATAGGTGCTAAAATTGGTTTAAATCTTCCCAAAAAAAGTTTAAGAAAAGTATTCTCAATTATTCTTATATTATCAGGAACCTCTGTTGTCTTCAGGAAATAAGATTTTTTACATATTTAGCGATTGAAAGGCAACAAGTCAATCCAGGAGAATCTATTCCTATTAAATTTATAAAGCCAGATAGTTCCTCTTTTATAACAAAATCTTTAAACCCTTCTCCTTTCTTCTGTAATTTTGGTCTTATGCCATAACTTTCAGAATTAAGATCTTCAATTTTTATCTCTGGTAGAAATTTTCTAATCTCATTATAAAAAAACTCTTTTTTCCTTTCTTCAATTTTAAATATTGAGTTTTCTTTTTCATTTGAGTATGGTGGATAATTTTTCTCAACATATTCAACATCTGGTCCTACTCTTAAAAATCCATCTAATCTTGGTGTTAAATGTATTCCAAGGCCTTCTTTCATTGGAACTGGATAAATAAGCAAAGGGATATTATACTTTTTTGAGATTGTAAAATAATCACCTTTTACCCAAAAAACTTCATAGTTAAAACCAAGTTTATTAGAAATTTGTTCTGCATATAAACCTGCACTATTTATTACAATCTCAGAATAATATTTCCCTTTTTCTGTTTCTACAAGATAGATACTATTTTTCTTTTCAATATTTATAACTTTCTCATCAAAACCAACAATCCCATCATTATTTAAAAATTTTTCATACAAGCAATCCATCAAATAATGAACATTTAAAATCCCTGTTGAGGCAGTATATAAAGCACAAACTCCTTCAATTTCAGGCGCAAAACTCTTTATTCCATTCTTCTCAATTATTTTAACATCAGGAACACCATTTTCTATCCCCTGCTTATATAACCTTTCTATTTCTTTTATTTCATCTTCTTTGACAACAACTGTTAATTTTCCTGTTTTTTTGTGAAGGATATTATTTTCTCTTAAAAACTCATAAAGGAGTTCATTCCCCTGGACACACAATTTTGCCTTTAATGAACCAGTTGGATAATGAATACCAGAATGAATAACTTCACTATTTCTTGAACTTGTCTCAAGTCCATATCTTTTATTTTTTTCAATCAATCCAACTGAATATTTCTTAGATAACTCATAAGAGATTGATAACCCAATTACTCCTGCACCAATAACTATAACATCAAAATCTTTTTCCATTCTTAACCCTTCGTTTTAATTTCTATTTCATCTCCTATAAGTCCTTCTGACTGAACTGTTAATCTAATCTCTCCTTTTTTATTCAATAACGATCTTATATAAACAACACACATTCCATGAAATACTTTTCTATAATTTGCACAGAACGGTTCAGTTGATATAGGATTTCCATTATCAATACCAACTATTTCTGCAGGACCTTTTATATCAAAGTAAACTAAATTATCTGCGTATGGGCATAAGATACCATTTTCATCTACAACTTCTACATAAACAAAAACCATATCCTCTCCATCAGATTTAACTTCCGTCCTATCAGGAATAACTCTAATTTTTACTGGTTTTCCTGCTGTTTTTACAATCAATTCTTTTTCAATCTCCCCATTTTTTCCATAAGCCACTGCCTTAATCTCACCCGGCTCATATACTACTCCATTCCAAACCAATCTATATCTGTTAACAAGTCCTCTATAATTTTTTATCTTCTTTCCATAAGAAACACCATTTACAAAAATTTCTACTATATCCCAACTACTGTATACCTGAACAGTTATTGGTTTCCCTTCATATCCAGGGAGTGTCCAGTGAGGAACTATATGCAAAGTCCCTTTATTTGTCCATCTACTTTGATAAAGATAAAATCTATCTTTTGGTATACCACATAAATCAACAATCCCAAAATATGAACTCCTACTTGGCCATTCTTCATTATAAGGAGTTGGTTCACCAAGATAATCAAAACCAGTCCACACAAATTCTCCCATTATAAAAGGATGGTCATCTTGTGCTCTAAACTCAACATCTGGAGTTGTAGCCCAGGAAGGATGTGATAAATCAAAACTGTTTACCTGTAAAGTAGGCCTTTTAAAATCAATCTCCTCTTCAACAGGGAAATAATACTCTCCCCTTGTGCTGATACAAGAGGCAGTTTCACTTGCATACATTGGTTTTTCTGGAAGAAGTTGATGAAATTTACCATAAAGATGTGGTAAATAATTCCATCCAGGGACATCAACCACCTGTGCAAAACCATTTTTAATTGCAATTTCACCCCAGTTCAATGCAGTTGTCGTAGGTCTTGTCGGATCTTCTTCCTTACATATATTATGCAAAAATTTTGCAAGTTTAGGTCCATTTTCAGGGTCGTTCTGTTCTGGTATTTCATTTCCTATACTCCACATAATCACAGATGGATGATTTCTATCCCTTCTTATCATATTCCTTAAATCCTTTTCTGCCCATAGATCAAAAAGTTTATTATATCCATTTTCGCATTTAGGTATCTTCCATTCGTCAAACGCCTCATCAATTACAAGAAAACCCATCTCATCACAAAGGTCAAGAAGTTCTGGTGCTGGTGGATTATGACTTGTTCTTATTGCATTTGCTCCCATTTCTTTAAGTATTGTAAGTTGTCTCTTTATTGCTGTTTTATTTATTGCAGTTCCAAGCGGTCCAAGGTCATGATGAAGACAAACACCTTTAAACTTAACAGGTCTTCCATTTAAAAAAAATCCTTTCTCAGAATCAAAATAAATCTCTCTTACTCCAAAAATTGTCTCATAATAATCAAACAATTGACCATCTACTTTTAAACTTGAGCATGCTTTATATAAATTAGGATTTTCTATTGACCATAATAAAGGATCTTCAACAAAAATTTCCTGTTCAAAAAAATCTTTCTCATTAATCTTTTTCTTTGTACTTTCAATTACTACTTCTTTCCCTTCAGGTGACAGTATTTTCGTTTCAACTTCAACATATTTATTTTTACCTGTATAATTTTCAATTTCTGTCTTAATGTATATCTTTGCCAGTTTTTCTTCAATAAATAATGTCTTAATATAAGTCCCCCACAATGAAATATGGACAGGACTTAGTATTACAACTCGAACATTCCTATAAATTCCTGCTCCTGGATACCATCTTGAAGCATTTGGTTTATTATCAACTCTAACTGCAATAATATTTTCTCCCTCTTTAACAAAATCAGTAATATCAAATGCAAAAGAAGAATATCCATAAGGCCAACTACCAACAAAATCTCCATTGCAATAAACCTCACTATTACTCATAACACCGTCAAATTCAATCCTAATTCTTTTATCTTTAATTTCCTTCAATTCAATTTTCTTTCTATACCACGCTATACCAACAATAGGAAGTCCACCTGTAACTCCTGTATGATAGAAAATTTCCTCTTTTCCATTTATAATCCTTTTATGCAATCTTTTATCATTTTCTGGGCTAAACGGTCCTTTTATTGCCCAATCATGCGGGACTCTTACCTCTTCCCAATCAGAATCATCAAAATCAAAATTTAATGCATCAGGAATATCATCCTTTTTGAATCTCCATCCATATTTTAAATAAATAATCTGCCTCACTTTTCCCTCCTTTTTGTATCTGACGCCTAAAAGGTCTTGCCAGTAATTATTGATTTTATAAGTAAATCTGGTTTATCTGTTGTTATAAATTGAACTCCATAACTGAGAACTTTTTCTAAATCATTTTCTGAATTTGGTGTCCATTTATTTATTAAAAACCCCATAGATATTAAATTCTTCACTATCTCTTTATTTAAATGATGAAATTCTATATCAAGTTTTCTTATACCAACCTTTATACATTCCTTTAAGTAGTTATATGGCACAGCAAAATTTATCAAGGCAGTTATAACTTCTGGAAGTTTTTCCCTTATCTCTTTTAAATATTCAAAATTAAATGAGCCAACAATTACCTTTTCTTCCATTTTATATTTTTTTTATGAGTTTTATAAGTTTGTTTATATCACACTCTTTAATCTCTATCAAAATTTTAACTTTATTCCCAATTTCGTCAAATACATCACTTAATAAAGGAACTTTCTCTCCTGGACAACCAAACTTTACACCAGCATCATATTTTTCTATCTCTTTATAATTCATATCTTTTATTAAACCTGTCCCATTTGTAGATGATGTTGTTCAATTGTAGGGGCAGGGCTCGTCCCTGCCCATTTGTTTTTATCACCCGTAGGGGCAGGGTTTATCCCTGCCCTGTTATTTCGGTCAATTGTAGGGGCAGGGCTTGTCCCTGCCCTGTTATATTGGACAACCGCAAGGGTCGCCCCTACATTGTCTGGTTTATTTTGGACAACCACAAGGGTTGCCTCTACATTGTTTGGTTTATTTTGGTCAACCACAAGGGTTGCCCCTACGATAATGATAATTCCGTGAATATGATTTGGCATAATGATAAATTCGTCTAATTGAATATTGGGAAAATGTTTTGGTATATCTAACCAGCATTTTTGGGCAATTTTTCCGTATTCATTTAAAATCATTTTGCCATTTACAATTTCACCAAACAAACATTTACGGTTATGGGTGCATATTGTAATAAAATATGCCCCTGATTGAGAATAATCATATCCTTTTAATCTAATAGAACGGCGAAGATGTTTTTGGGAGTCGTATTTCATTCCCATTTTTTATTTGTAGGGGCAGGGCT
>JAMWCJ010000006.1:0-34848 GCA_023818645.1 Candidatus Omnitrophota bacterium
AGAAATGTGTAGGATAGAATTAAAAATATACAATGTAAATGATTTTGGTATTGACTATGAAAAAATAGCAAAATTGAATAGACCTATATGCAGTAGTTGCGGAACTATAAAAAGATATTTAATGAATAAAATATCAAGGGAAGAAGGAGCAACAAAATTATGTACAGGACATCATGGTGACGATTTTATAGTTTTTTTTATGAAAAATATAATTGGAAAAAATATTGAATGGATTTCTAAGTTTACTCCATATTTGAAAGGGGAAGGTAAACAGTTATCAAAAATTAGACCTTTATTTTTTGTCGGTGGAGATGAAAATAAAAATTTCTGTGATGAAATTGGGTTTCCTTACATTAATGAAGATATATGTCCTCATAAGTTTTTAAAACAAAAAATAGATAAAAGAAGAGAAAAGTGGTATCAAACAATAAGAGAGATTTCAAAATGGCAACCAAATTTTAGAGAATATTTTTTGGAAGGCATAATTGAAATCGCTAAAAATATTTCATTTAATCTGTCTCAACCCAATCAATGTAAAATATGTGGAGAACCAACAAATACTGAAATATGCAGTTATTGTAGATTATTAAAACTACATTCAACTATCAAAACTTAAAAATTTAAAAAACCCTATACTTTTTAAAAACTCCAATTTCAGGTAATTTGCCAACGAGCGGCTTTGCATATTCAATAAATTTTTCTGTAACCCAGTTTGCATTTTCATTTATAAACTCATCCGGCATACATCTTGTTTCTTTTGCCACATTCTCAAGAGGAACAAGTTCATAATAAACCTTATATTTTTTCCCTCTTTCTCTTTTTATTGTAACAGAACCATTTTCATATTTTCCAACAGCATATTTTACTGCAAGTTCACCAACTTTATATGCTTCTTTTGCATCAACTTCTGAATAAATCCCAGGAAAAGACCTCTGTAAATAACCAAAAGTATCAGCCCTTACTCTGTCCACTTTTAATTCTCTTTTCACAATGTCTGCAAGTAAGTCACCAAGAAACCCAGTACCACTCAATTGTACATTGCCGTGAGAATCAACTTCTTTCGTAAATTTTGCTGCTATTGGTTCACCTTTTTCATCAGTAATACCCTCTGAAACAGCAATTAAACACCTATTATATTTTTTATAAACCTCTTCCACATCCTTCAAAAATTTATCAATTATAAAAGGTCTCTCTGGAAAATATATCAGATGGGGAGCATCGTCTTCATAAATTTTTGCCAGAGAACTTGCAGCAGTTAAAAATCCAGCATGTCTCCCCATAATAACATCTATTTTTATCCCTGGAAGTGATTTATTATCAAGATTATCGCCAATAATGGCCATTGCTACAAATTTTGCAGCAGAACCATAACCAGGAGTATGGTCATTTTCTTTTAGATCATTATCTATTGTCTTTGGGATATGAAAACATTTAAATTCATAGTTAACTTTTTTTGCATTTTCATTTAAAATATAAGCGGTTTCTGCTGAATCATTTCCGCCTATATAGAAAAAGTACCTTATATTATATTTCTGCATATTTTTAAAAATCTCTTCACATTCTTCATCTTTTGGTTTTTTTCTTACACTTCCTAAAGCAGCACATGGTGTTTGAGCAACTTTTTTTAAATTAGAAATTTTTTCTTTCTTTAGGTCAACTAAATTTCCTTCAAGAATTCCTTTAATTCCAAATAATGAACCATAAATATTTTCTATTTCTTTATGTTTTTTACCTTCAATAATAGCACCTACTAAACTCTGATTTATTACAACTGTCGGACCACCACTTTGAGCAATTAACATATTTCCTTTTATCTTACTCATAAAAACCTCCTTTTATCAGATTGTAAATTTGATTATACATCAAATTTTTAAAAATTGAAAGATTTTTTAAAAAATAGTAAAATTTTTTTATGGAAGGGAGAAGGTTAATATTATTGACTGAAGTTTTGTTGTTTTCTGTCTTTATAACTATTTTAACTTTAACCTCTGCTTACTTTGAACCATTAACTCCTCTAAAAGTTATTATAAGAAAAATATTTCCCTCATTTGTAATAATATTATTTTTCCTTGTATTATGTTTTAAAATAATTGAATATTACCATTCTCAAATTTTATATCAAAAAAAACTTATGGAAGATTTAAATAATTCATTATTTAAGTTAAGTTCTGAACTAAAAATAGAAAAAATGCTATATAATTGTTTGGAAATTTTAATTGATTTTTATAAGGGAGATATTGGAATGTTAATTATATTAAATGATAGGTTAAAAAATTTTGTTTCTACAGATATTATAACAATAAATTTAAGTCCAATTGTTGAGGTAAATAAAGTAGAAAACTATATTTATACTTCTCTTTCGCCAGATAAAATCACATTTCGTGAGGAACAAAAAATTAAAGAATTGATTAAAAAATACGATTTTAATAAGTGTTCTGGGATTATAACTCTTCCTGTCTATAGTGAACAAGAAACAAAAGCAATTGCAATAGTAGGAATAAGTAGGAAAAGTAAAAGAGAGTTTATAAAAGATCTTGATTCAAGCAGGTCAGTAATTGAGGTTTTTTTAAAACATTTAAATTTAGAACTTGAAAATGCAATACTCCACGAAGATATAAATATTGCATCCATAACAGATCCACTGACAGACGTTTATAATAGAAGGTATTTTAATATAAGGTTAAAAGAAGAATTTGCAAAAGCCAAAAGAGAAGGATATCCATTTTCTATTATGATATCTGACCTTGATAATTTCAAGAAATATGTGGATAAATATGGCCATCCAATGGGTGACATTATTTTAAAAGAAGTTGCTCTTTTATTAAAAAATTCTTTGAGGGAAACAGATATTATATGTAGATTTGGAGGAGATGAGTTTGCATATTTACTTCCATTTTCTTTAGGTGAAGAGGCAAAAATTGTAGCGGAAAGAATTAAAAAAAATGTTCAAAATTATAAATTTCTGTCTGATAAATTAAACGAGGATGTTCACATTACCTTAAGCATTGGAATTGCCTGTTTTCCAGAACATGCAAAATCAGAAGAAGAAATTTTATCAAAAGCAGATAATGCTCTTTTTATAGCAAAAAATTCTGGAAAAAATACAATAGTTGTTTATGGTGAAAAAGGGGGATAAAATGATTAAAGAAGTTAACATTGGTCTTTTTCTTATATCTCTTGTTATTCTTATGTTTATTCTAACATGGTTTTTATTCTTGATAAAAAAGAAAAAGGGAATAATTTCTTTGTGTTTTACTTTAACATTTACTTTTTTTGCAGGTTATTATGTGTATCTTATTCTTTATTTGAAACCTATAACAAAAAAGTTCGAGAAATATAGTTCAATAGAAAAGATAATAATAACTCCAAAGGTAGAAAAACCAATGATAAAAAATGATATTTTTCTTGTCCTAAATTTAAATGGACAAATTATAAAAGTTTCATTAAATGACGAGGTTGAAATTAAAAAAGATGTAACATTTATAATCAGTGATATAGAAGGTATTGAAAAAGAAAACCTGAAGGTGAATTTTATTGGATTTGTTGGTAATCCCAAATTTAATGATGGACAGGATATCGGTTATAGAATTAGTTATAAGGATATTATGAAAAGTAAAGCATTGAACTCAACAAATCAGAAATACGAAATAGAAATAAAAAAAGAAGGTAAAAAAATCGGTTCTATATATATTAAATTTATAGATTAAAAGAAATTTTATTTATGAAAAAAGGGATTATTGTAAGTTTTGAAGGAATTGATGGTTGTGGGAAAACTACTCTTGTTAGAAAATTTTATAATTACTTAAAATCTCAAAATTTACCAGTTATTATTTTACATGAACCTGGTGGAACTTTAATAGGAGAAAAAATAAGAAAACTACTTCTTTCAAAAAATTTAAATATTACAAAGTTCTGTGAACTTTTTTTGTATTTAGCAAGCAGAGTTCAATTAGTAGAAGAAAAAATTAAAAAAAATTTAGAAGAAGGTAAAATTATTATTCTTGATAGATATATTGATTCAACCTATGCTTACCAAGGATATGGCAGAAGAATACCTTTAGTTTTTATTGAAAAAGTCCATCAATTGGTAATTGGAAAAAAATTCTTCCCAGATATTACATTTCTTATAGACGAAAAGCCAGAAAATCTGGTAGAAATATTAAAAAGAAAGGGAAAAGATAGAATAGAAAAAGAATCAATTGAGTTTCAAAAAAAAGTTAGAAATGGATATCTTCAATTAGTGAAAAAAAATAAAAAAATAAAGATAATAAAAAGACAAAACGAACAAGATACATTTTCAAAAGTTTTAGAACTCTGGGAACAATTTATAAATGAAAATAGAAGAAATAAAAAATTTATTATTAAAATTAAAGGAAAAAAATAAATTACAGAATGCTTATATAGTTTATGGAGGAAATCTGAAGTTAAGAAAGGAAATTGCTTTATTTTTAAGTGGAATTTTAAATTGCACAGAAAGTATTTTTTGTGGAAAATGTGATAATTGTAGAAGAATTAAAGAGGAAATTCATCCTGATATTAAATTGATAATACCTGAAAAAAATATCTTATCAATTGATGAAGTTAGAAATGTTAAAAATGATATATTTATTAAACCATATTTCGGGAAATATAAAATATATATATTTCAAATTGAATATTTAAAAGAAGAAGCATCAAGTGCTTTTTTAAAAATTATTGAAGAACCCCCTGAATATGGTATTATCATAATTTTATGTCCTAATATAAATTTTTTACTTCCAACAATTACTTCAAGATGTTTTAAGATATATATTAATTACGAATTGCCAGAATTAAATGAAGAAGGTATAAAAAATATAGATGAATTTTTGGAACTGTTAAATATGGTAATAAATAAGAACTTTCTAAATTTCTTCAAAGTAGTGGACATAATTAATAAAAGAGATGAAAGAGAAAAAATTGAAAAGTGGTTTGAAAATGTATTAATTTTTATGAGAGACAGTTTTTTATTTTATAAAAATTTTAGTTCTGAATTTTTTATTAGTAGAAACTTCAAACCATCTAAAATTTTTTCACATATTGAACCAGATTTGATTGAAAAATTTTGGGAGATAAAAGAGAGAATAAAATATAATATAAACTTAAAACTTGCAATAGAAAATTTAATTTTTCAAACATATTTATTTTTTAAAAAAAATAGCCGAAGTGGCGGAACGGCAGACGCGCCAGGTTCAGGACCTGGTGAGGGATAACCTCGTAGGGGTTCAAATCCCCTCTTCGGCATCTTTAAAACCCACATCCCTCAACGATTCCCAGCGGACACCTCGTAGGTGGGAAAAGGTGTGGGAAAAGGGGATGGTTTAAAATTAACAATCTTCAAAATTAAAGCCCTTTTCAAATATTTTTAAAACTACATTTACTACTTCAGGTTCATAAAGTTTTCCACTTTTGTTTTCTATTTCTTCCAACGCTTCTTTTAATGATTTTTTTTCTTTATATGGTCTATGAAAGATCATTGATTCTATAGAATCAGCAACACTTATAATTTTTGCTTCAAGTAATATATTTTCTCCTTTAATCTTTTTTGGATAACCAGAACCATCTATTCTTTCATGATGTTGTAATATAATTTTCTCTATTTCATAAGGAAACTCTATATTTTTTACAATTTTTGCACCGAATTCTGGATGTAATTTAATAAATTCCCATTCAATATCTGTTAATTTACCTGGTTTTGAAAGTATATCAGAAGGAATATAAATTTTCCCTATATCATGAATCAAACCTGAAATTTTTATACCTTCAATTAAATCACCTTTAAAACCCATTCCTTTAGCAATAGCAACTGAAAGTTTAGCAACCCTTTTTTGATGAATAGCAGTATAAGGATCTTTTTGACCTACCATTTCAGATAAAGCAATTACTGTCTGGTCTAAAATTCTTTTATTCTTCTCAATCGCTTTTTTGAGATTTTCTATCATAATTTTTCTATCAGTAATATCTCTAAATGAAATTAAAAATCCTTCTTCATCTTGATAATTTGTTTTTCTACCTATGGTTTCAATTGATAACTTTAATCCTCTGGTATCTATTATTTCATGTTCTATAAAATAACCACTTTTGCCTTGTTCAATAACCTTTAAATCATTTTCAAATTTTTCTCTATCTATTAAAAAATCAAAAAAATTTTTCCCTATTAAATCTTTGCCTTTATTAAAACCTAAGATATTCGCGGAAATATCATTTGCAAAAATAAATCGTCCTTTTTTATCTAAAATAATTACTCCATCAAGAAGTGTTTCAGATAAAATTTTATAATTTTCTTCAAAGTCCTTTATTTTCTTTATATTAAGTTTTTCATTTGTAACATCATTCAATATAATAAATTTTAATATAAAATCTTTATATCTTATACATTTAATATTAATTCTAACAAAAATTTCTGAACCATCTTTTTTTAAACATCCACATTCAAAAGTCAAATCAGATTTTTCAATTATCCTCTTTTCCCATATTTCCCTTTGTTCAGGTACAATAAAATCAAAAAAATTTTCCCCAATTATTTCGTCTCTCTCATAACCTAATATTTCTGCATATTTCTCATTACAAAAAATTATCTTCTTCTCATAGACAATAGAAAATCCAAATTCATAAATTGACAAAATTGCATTGGAGAAGAACTTTTCTTTTTTGATTAGTTTATTAATTTCTTTTTTGATTTTTATCAAATTTCTGTTGTTTTTGTTAATATCGTTCATTTTGTTAATATTTTAAAATAAGAAAGGGATTTGTCAAGTCCAATTTGGTTTTTTATTAAAAATTAATATATTCCTGAATGTTAAAACTGCTTATATTTATCCCTTTTATCTTATCTATAGGGAAAGAAATTTTGGGAATAACTATTTCAATCTTTTTGTCTTTTATTTCTTTTATAATTCCAAGGCATATATCGTTGAAAAATTCATCTCTTAAACTGCATATTTTCCCTTTTAAATCTAATTTTTCAATGTTATCAAAAGAGGTAAAAGTAGGTAATAAAGTAGTTTTAATTGAAATTTTTTTTAAATCAATAAAAATTAATGTTAAATTTCTAAAATACTGTAAAAACCTTGTTTTTCTATAAAGAAATCTTTCTTCTATTGACTTTAAAGGAATATTTTCAACCTTTATTTTTCTGAATTTTATAGATAAATTATTTAAGTAGTTTTCAATTTCAGAGAGTTCTCTTTCTTTTTCAAGTAAAAAAATAAAATCTGGTTTTAAAATTTCAATTTTATAAATTTTTAAAGAAATAGCAAGTTTATCATTTATATATCCAGTTGTATCTATTAAAATTTTAGATTCTTCCTTATCTAAAAATTGATTAATCTTTGCAATTCCGGTTAAAAACTCAACAACTGCAAAAGAAGGAGAAATAGAACCAACAAAATAAAATTTATCAGGTTCAAAATAAAAATCTTCAATCTTTTGTTTTAGTTTTGCATAGCCAATAGTTGTTGGTGGTCCTATGTGGGATTGTCCAATATCACAGTCAAAAATTATGACATCTTGATTAGTTTCAATCAGATAATTTGCTACTTTCTTTATTAATGTTGTTTTTCCTGTATCGCTTGCCCCTATAAAAATTATTTTTTTTATTTCCTGTGATTTAAAAATTTCAAAGTCATCTTTTTTCAATAATTCATACTTTTCCACTTTAATACAAGATATCCGATTATCTTATAGATTAATTTAGCACAGATTAATGAACTTGAAGTAAATATTTTTGTAGGTGCAAGTTCTACTAAATCAAATCCACAAATTTCAATGTCTTTTCTTAAAATTAATTTTTTTAAAAATTCAACTGTTTCATTCCAGAAAAAACCACCAGGTTCAGGAGTCCCTGTTTCTGGTATTAAAGAAGGATCAAAAAAATCTATATCAATTGATAAATAATATTTACCAGGTTGAATCTCTTTCACTATTTTTTCATCCCATTTTCCTCTTTTCATCTGATAAGCATAGTAAACTTTAATTTTCTGCCGATCCTTCAAGAAATCAACTTCTTGCTTGCTTATGCTTCTTACTCCTAAAATATAAACATTACTTCCTTCTTCATAAATTCTTCTATTAACACAAGCGTGAGAAAACTTTGTATAATTATATTTTTCTCTTAAATCAGAATGAGCGTCAAGGCAAATATAATTTAAATCGTCAAAATATTTTTTATGTGCCTTAAATAAACCAACTGTAATACTATGCTCCCCTCCAATTCCAATAATAAACTTTTTGTTTTTTAAATAATATAAAGTTATTTTTTCTATCTTCTTCATCATTTTTTCAGGAGAGGAAAAGTCTGATTCAATTTCTTCGTTTGTTTTTACCCCAATTTCATATGGTTCAAATCCATGTTCTTCATCATAAAGTTCAAAATTCCTTGATGAATAAATGATGCTTAAAGGTCCAAATTTTGTTCCTGAATCTCCTGTAACAGTCCCTTCATATCCAATAGGTAAAACTATAAATCTTGCCTTTTTTAAACTAATAGGTGGAATTGACAAAAAATTAAAATAACTCTTATCCATTTTTCATCTTTTTCAAAATTTGTTTTCATTTTTTTTATGATATATTATACTATATAAATATGGAAAGAAAAGAACTTGGTCAAATTTTGATTGAAAAAGGTCTAATTACACCTGCTCAACTGGAAGAAATATTAGAATTACAAAAACAAACAAAAAAATTTATTGGAGAATTATTGATAGAAAAGGGATATGTCAAAAAAGAAGACATTTTAATGGCATTAACAGAACAAAAAAAAGCAGATTATATTGATTTATCAAAAGTTAGAGGAATAAAACCAGAAGTCGTAAAGTTAATTGATGAAAATATTGCAAGAAGATTTATCTGTATTCCTATTGCAAAAAGTGAAGATACAATTGTTGTAGCAATAAAAGATCCATTAGATATAGTTGCAATTGATAATTTGAGAAGATTAACTGGATTAAAAATCAAATTGGTTCAGGCAGATGAATCCAAAATAATTGACTTAATTGATAGATTTTTTTCTGGATTTAACAATATCCCTCAAGCAATTTCAGAACTTGAAGAAGAAGTTGAAGAAAAAGAAGAAATTGATGTAAATCAGTTGAGAGTTGCTGCTGAGGATGCTCCAATTGTAAAGTTCGTAAATTCTCTTTTTGTAAATGCAATTGAAAAAAGAGCAACAGATATTCATCTTGAACCAAGAGAAAAAGATATTTCTGTTAGATTTAGAATTGATGGTATTCTTCATAATTTTCCATCTCCCCCTAAGAATGCCTATCCTGGTATAGTGACAAGAATTAAAATATTATCTAATCTTGATATAGGAGAAAGGAGATTACCACAAGATGGAAGATTAAAGGTAAAGATCGGAGCAAAAGAAGTGGATGTTAGAACTTCAACTCTTCCGACAATATATGGAGAAAAAATAGTTATGAGATTGCTTGACAAAGAGAAACTCGTTTTAAATATGGAAGAACTTGGTTTTGAAAAAGAAGAACTTGAAAAATTTAAAAATTCTTTAAAAAGACCCTATGGAATGATAATAGTTACAGGACCAACAGGAAGTGGAAAAACAACTACTTTATATTCTGGATTAACATACATAAATACTCCAGAAAAAAACATAGTTACCATAGAAGACCCTGTTGAATATCAACTTAAAGGGATAAATCAAGTTCAGGTTAAACCAAAAATTGGTTTAACATTTGCAAATGTTTTAAGAAATTTATTAAGACAGGATCCTGATGTAATAATGGTTGGAGAGATCAGAGATATTGAAACAGCACAGATAGCAATCCAAGCATCTTTAACAGGACACCTTGTAATATCAACTTTACATACAAATGATACTGTTTCTACTATTTCTCGTCTTTATTATATGGGAGTTGAACCTTATTTAATTGCAGATGCTATAAATTTAGTTTTGGCACAAAGGTTGGTACGCAAAATATGTCCTGAATGTAAAATTGTGGATGAGGAAGCTATTGAGTTGTTTAAAAATTATAATTTAAAAGAAAAAAATCCAGTTGCTTATAAAGGGAAGGGATGTTCTTTATGTAATTTTACTGGCTACTATGGAAGAATTGCGATATATGAAGTTTTAGAATTTACTAAGGAAATAAGAGAAATGGTTTTAAAGAAAAAAAGTGATGATGAGATAAGAGATTTTGCAATAAAAAATGGGATGAAGACATTAAGGGAATCTGCGATTAAAAAAGTTATTGATGGAATAACAACTCTTTCTGAAGCATTAACAGTAACAATATGAATAATTTTACAATTGATGATTTATTAAAATATGCTGTTGAAAAACAAGCATCTGATTTACATATATTAGCAAAATTACCACCTTATATTAGAATAAATGGAGTCCTTTATCCTACTCCTTTCCCTCCTTTTTCAAACGAAGAATGCAAAAAAATAATATATTCAATTTTAAACAATGAACAAATAAAAACATTTGAAAATACAAAAGAACTTGATTTTTCATATGGAATTGATGGTATTGGAAGATTTAGAATAAATTTACACTATCAAAGAGGAACAATTGGAATTGCGATAAGGGCCATTAAAGATAAAATACCAAATTTTGAGGAACTTGGATTACCCTCTGAAGTTTTAAAGAAAATGTTATCAAATCCTTATGGTTTAATTTTAATATGTGGTCCAACAGGAAGTGGAAAATCAACAACTCTTGCCTCCATGATTGATTATTTGAATGAAACTAAATCCTTACATATTATAACTATTGAAGACCCTATTGAGTATCTTTTTAAATATAAAAAATCAATTGTAGAACAAAGAGAAATAGGTCAAGATACTTATTCATTTAATGAAGCATTAAAGAGAGTTTTGAGACAGGACCCTAATGTTGTTTTAATTGGAGAAATGAGAGATAAAGAAACGATAGAAAGTGCTTTAAGAATAGCAGAAACAGGACACCTGGTATTATCAACTCTACATACAGGAGAAACTGTTCAGGCAATGGGAAGAATTGTAAATGCATTTCCTGGAGAACAACAACCTACAATCAGAACTCAACTTTCACTTGTACTCATAGGGATAATTGTCCAACAGTTAATACCAAAGAAAGATAATCAGGATAGAGTTCTTGCAACTGAAATTATGATTGCAACTCCAGCAATAAAAAGTTTAATAAGAGAAGGGAATTTTGCTCAAATTTATTCACAGATACAACTTGGAGGAGAAATTGGAATGAAAACGATGAATGCGTCTTTAATCTCTCTATATAAAAAAGGACTTATCTCTAAGGAAGAAATGTATGCAAGAAGTCCAAATTTAAAAGAATTGAAATCACTATTAGGAGAAAGATAATGGCAAAATTTTTCTATATAGCAAGGGATTTTTCAGGAAATAAAAAAGAAGGAGTGATTGAAGGTGATTCTACAAATAAAATTATTACTATTTTAAGAAACCAAAATTTATTTCCTGTTGAAATTAAATTAATTGGACAAAAAGGTCTTGATGAAGTTATAGAAAAAAAGAAAAAATTAGAAAAAAGAAGAAGAGTATCTCTTGGTGAAATTTCTATATTTTCAAGACAACTTGCAGTTATGCTTGATGCTGGAGTACCAATAATTGACGCAATTTCTGATTTGAAAGAACAATCAATTAATAAGTATTTTGCTTATATTCTTGACAATATAATCAAGGACATACAGACAGGAAGTTCTTTTTCAAATGCAATAAGTAAATATCCTAAAATTTTTTCTCCATTATATGTTGCTCTTGTAAGAAGCGGAGAAGAAAGTGGCAATCTATCACAAATTATGACAGAACTTTCATCTTATATAGAAGACCAAATAATTTTATTAAGAAAATTAAGACAGGCATTAAGTTACCCAACTGTAATATTTATATTTTTTATAGGTGTTATTTCTTTTGTATTTTTATTTTTAATTCCTAAGTTTGAATCAATTTTTTCTTCCTTTGGAGCAAAATTACCATTTTTAACATTGATTATATTTAAAATAAGTGGTTTGTTTATAAAATTGTTCCCTTTTATAATTCTCGGATTAATTTTATTTGGAATTTTTTTATATTTTTACAAAAACACAAAAATTGGGAGATATCAAATAGATAAAGTAAAATTAATGTTTCCTTTTATTGGTAAAATTATGGTAAAAATATCTCTTGCAAGATTTTCTCGCTCTCTTTCAACATTACTTTCAGGAGGTGTAAGCATAACAAATGCTCTTGAAATAGTTGCAAAAACAAGTGGAAATGTTATAATAGAAAATAATATAAACAAAATAAGAAAAGGTGTCATTGAAGGTAAAATTTTAAATGAAGAAATGAAAAAACATAAAATTTTCCCGTCAATCTTAGTGAGAATGGTAAGAGTTGGAGAAGAAACAGGAAGATTGGAAGATATGTTAAATAGAGTATCAAAATTTTTTAAAGATGAAGTAGATGCAACTATGAATATCTTAACAACTATTATTGAACCAATTTTAATAATAGGACTTGGAATTGTTGTAGGAATTGTTGTCCTTGCAATATACTTACCAATATTTAAACTTGCAGGGACTTTAAGATGATGGTAAAATAATTAAAGAAAGGAGGTGATAAAAAAAATGAGAAGAAATAGAAAAAAAGGGTTTACATTAATTGAGTTGATGACAGTAGTTATTATTGTTGGAATTCTTGCTTCAGTTGCTGTTCCTTTGTATAGAGGACAGGTAAAAAGAGCAATGGCATCAGAAGGAGCAGCACTTTTGGGCTCAGTAAGAACTGCTGAAAGAGTTTATTTTGCAGAACATAATAAATATACAGATGATAAAACAAAACTTGGAATTGATACAACAGGAAATAAATATTTTACGGATTATACAATAAATCTTATTGGTGGAGGAACTGGTTTTACTGCTACTACAACTGGAACTGGTGATGCAGCAGGAATTACTGTAACAATTGACCAGGATGGAAATTTAACTTATTCCGGTTTATAAATTGTTAATCTTTAAAAATAAAAAGGGGGTAAAATGAGAAAATATAAGAAAAAAGGATTTACATTAATTGAGTTGATGACAGTAGTTATTATAGTTGGAATTCTTGCTGCTATTGCTATTCCTTTATATAGAGGACAGGTAAAAAGGTCTATGGCAGCAGAAGGAGCAGCACTTTTGGGCTCAGTAAGAACTGCTGAAAGAGTTTATTTTGCAGAACATAATAAATATACAGACGATAAAACAAAACTTGGAATTGATACAACAGGAAATAAATATTTTACGGATTATACAATAAATCTTATTGGTGGAGGAACTGGTTTTACTGCTACTACAACTGGAACTGGTGATGCAGCAGGAATTACTGTAACAATTGACCAGGATGGAAATTTAACTTATTCCGGGATTTAATTTTAAGAAGTTTAAAAATAAATATTTGGTAATTTTATGAATTTAAAAATCTGTATTGATATAAGTGAAGAATTTATTAAAATTATAGAAGGCTGGGAGAAAAAAGGAAAAATCTACATAACAAATATTGAGAAAATTAAAAATCCAATTGATAATCTTGAAAAAATAATAGAAGAAGATGCAGAAAAATTAGGGAATTTTCTAAGAGATTTTTTGAAGAAAAATAAATTTAAAGGTAAAAAGACAATTTTGAGTATAAACGATAAAGATATTTATTACCATATCTTTGAATTACCAAATTTATCAAAAGAAGAATTTGAAAATGCAATAAAACTTGAAGGAATTCAGGTTATTCCTGATTTTATAGAAAATTATGAATATGATTATATCTGTTTTAATACAAATAATAAAAAAAATGTGATTCTTCTCATAGCATATCCTAAAAATAAAATCGCCCTTTTAACCAAAATTTTAGAAAAGGCACAGTTAAAACCAATTATTATGGATGTAAATGGAATTGCTGCTTTAAACAGCTTTTTATATTTTAATCAACAAGAAAATCCAGTAGGGATTTTAAACTTTGAATTTACAATTTCAAACTTATGTATTTATTTAAGAAGAAAATTTTTACTTATACGAGATATACAGTTAGGAATTAAAAATATAGGAGAAATTACAGATTTGGACGAAAAGATATCCGAATTTCTGAATGAATTAAAAATATCTTTACAATATTTTCAAAATAAAACAGGTAAAAGTGTTAACAAAATTTATTTAACAGGAGAGGCAAAAAGAATTATATCATTAAAAGAAATAATGGTAGAAAACCTAAATTTATCTGTTGACTATTATAACCCGCTTTTAAATTTTCCAGATACTCTAATTTCTCTTGACAAAACACAAGATGGAATTTCATATGCAGTTTGTGTAGGGTTATTGATAAGAAAAACAATATGATTGAAATTATTGAAATTAATATTTTTAAAAAAAGATTAGAGAAATATATAAAAAGGATTTTAATTTTAAGAGCTCTAATTACTTATCTTTTTGGTCTTTTCATTGTTTTTTTTCTAAGTTATCTGATATTTTTTTCAAACAAGATAATAATTGAAAGAATAAAAAAAGAAATTGCTGATCTTGAAAAAAAAATAATGTTAGAAAAAATTGTCTTTGAAAATTTAAAACAAAGTGATGAAAAATTAAGAATTTTATGTCAGAAATGTTCTCTTTATAAAGACGAACATCAAAATAGAATATTATGGAGTAAAAATCTTTCTGTAATCTCTGCATCTCTTCCAGACGGAATGTGGATTAGTAAACTTTCTTATAAAAAAGAATATAGTAATAAAAGTAAAGATTTTATAATAATAATTGAGGGTTATATTTCTCCTTTTTTTATTAGACCTGAAAGAGGATGCTCTATCTTTGCACAAAATTTAAAAGAAATTGGAAAAAATCTTTTTGAAAATGTATCACTTTCAGAAATTGCAAAGGGGAAATTTGAAGATAATGATGTTTATTATTTTAAATTTTTAATAAAACTCAAAAAATGAAAGAAATATTTAACATTATTAAAAGAAAAATTTTATGGATATTGATGAGTTATGCATTTGTAGTGATTTTATTTTCAGTCATAGTTCTTATACCACAGAAAAATCAGATTATTAAATATAAAGTTGAAAAGGACTTACTTGAATATAATTACTTAAGAATAAAAAATAATCCATCATTTTTTAAATCTATAGAAAATACAGTTGAAACAGCTGAAAATCTTATAATAAATTTTGAATGGCTTAATTATTCCGATGACCCAAACCTTTTAATTTTTCAGCATCTTGAGAATCTATCTAAAAAATCGGGAATAGAAATAATTTCAGTTAAAAATGTAGATGTAGAGAATGAACTGTATTATATCTGGGATATTAAATTAGTTAGTGATTTTAAAAGTTTTGTTGACTTTATCTATCTTCTTGAAACAGATGAAAAATTTTTGAAAGTTGAAGAAATTGAAGTTTTTCCAAGTGAAGAAAAAGATAAATTTTTTAATTTAAAAATTGCTGGGATAAAAAAGGTAAAATAAAAGTATGGAAAAGAAAAAAATTACTCTGGCAATTCTGATATTATTTTTTGTTTTTACATGGGGATGGCAATTAAAACCAAAAAGAGGAAAAATTTCTAAAAAAATAGATGACCAAAATGTAATTGTAGAGAAAGAAACTATTGGTGGAATTGATTTAAGAGAGATTGAAAATAATTTTTCTGAAATAAAGAAAAAAATTGACGAATTTAAATTAAGTAAACTTGAAAAAATTAAAATAACTAAAGATCCTCTAAAAGAATGGGTAATTAAAAAAGGACCAGAAATAATTGTTAAAGAAATAGAAAAAAAGGAACCAATAAAACCTGACTTTAAAATATCAGGCATTGTATATGACAAAAAAAATCCATATGTAATAATAAATAATGAAATTAAAGAAGAAGGAGAAAAAATCTCAAATTTTATTATTCAAAAAATTTATCCAGAAAAAATAATATTGAAAGATGAAATGGAAAATTTTTTTATTTTAGATTTTGAATTTGAAAAAGGAGAGAAAAAATGAAAACAAAATTTCTAAAAATTCTAATATTCTTTTTTATATCTACAATTTTTATTTTTTCAGAAGAAAAATTAACAATTACATTTTATCAAACAAAACTTTCACAAGTTCTTCAGTTATTAAGTAAAAAAACTGGAATTAAACTGATAACAAGTAGTGAACTTGCAGAAAGACCTATAAGTGCTTATCTTGAAAATGTTACAGGAGAAGAGGCAATTGATTCTATTTTAAAAGCAAATGGAATGTATAGAGAAAAATTACCTGATAGCGATATTTATGTTGTAAAAGAATTTAAAGAAAAACCACAACTTATTTCTGAGGTCATATTTTTGCAGTATGCAAAAGCAGAAGATCTGGGGAAGGTTTTAATGCCACTTTTAAGCAAAAGTGGTAAAATTATAATAGATATAAGAACAAACAGTTTGACAATTCAGGACACAGAGGAAAACTTACAGGATTTAAAAAAAATAATCAGTTTACTTGATAGAAGCATTCCATCCATTCAAATAGAAGCAGTACTTGTTGAACTTACAGAAGATGGATTAAAAGATTTAGGGATAAAATGGAATCTTGAGGCAAGCTTTTTTGGTCCAGCAGAAGATGTCCCCTACCCTTATAATATGAAAGTTGATAGAGAAGTAGTTGGTCCAGGAACTACAACAACTGGTGCAGGTGCTGCAGTAGGTCCACAATTTATACTTGGAAGAATATCTTTCCAGGCATTAACAGCAACTTTAAAATTACTTGAAGCAAAAGGACAAGCAAATATTCTTGCAAATCCAAGAGTAACTACTTTAAATGATTCACCAGCAACAATTAAAATAACAAAAAATATGGCGATTGCAGAAAAAACAACCTATACAGTTGGAACAACAGGGACAATAGCACCAATTACAAAAGAACCAATATTTGCAGAAGTTGGAGTTACACTTATTGCAACTCCACATATAAATGAAAAAGGGGATATAACTCTTGAAGTTGAACCTGTTGTTTCATCTGCAGAACCATCTCCTTTTATTGCTGAAGCAGTTGATACAAATATAAGGACAGCAAAAACAAAAGTTATGGTAAAAAATGGTGAAACAATTGTAATAGGTGGCCTTTTGAGAACAGAAAGAACTGAGAGAAGTACTAAAGTCCCTCTACTTGGAGATATTCTCCCATTCCTTTTTAAAAATAAATCACAAACAGCAAAGAAAACAGATCTTATAATATTTTTAACTCCAAAAATAATGACTGAGAAAGAGGTAAAAGAAATAACAGAAAAAGAAAAACAAAGATTTGAAGAAAAAGATGAAAAAAAATAAGGGTTTTTCACTTATTGAAATTATAGTTTCAATTTTAATAATTTTAATTGGAGTTTTTGGAACGCTCACTTACTTCTTTTATTCTCAAATAAATTTAAATCTTGAAAGACATAAAAGAACTGCTTTACAAATTGCTCAATCAAGAATTGAATTTTTAAAAACAGTAAATTATAATAATCTTGAAAATTATATTGAAAATGGAACAAATGTTAATATAGATGAAATTACTGGAAAGAGAATAACTTTAATTGAAAATATAATTGACACAGAAGATGGAGATAATGTTCCAGATTATAAGAAAATAACTGTTAAAGTTATATGGCATGAGAACAAAAGAAATAATGAAGTTAATTTACAAACAATAATAGCGCCATGGTAAAAAATAGGAATGGATTAACAGTTGTAGAAATGATAATTTCTTTGGTTAGTGGAATAATAATTCTAATAACAATTGGTTATATTCTTTATTATAGTAAAAAAACATATATTAGAGAAGAAAAAATAATGGAACTTAAAAGAGAAGGAATATCTGGAGTTAGATTTATAGAGAAAAAATTGAGGGATAAAAATCCTGATAAGATTGAAATTCAAGAAGGTGGGAAAAAACTGATAATAAAAAAATAATGAAGTATTGACAAAAAAAATTTTAAAAGGTAGTATTTTATTAAGTGGAGAGGAAAATGAGAAAATATTATATAATATTAACAGAAATATTATTATTAGGTTTTATACTTGCTGGATGTGAATGTGGTCCTGGAATACCTGGAGAACCAATAGAAAGACCTGAACCAGAATTACCACCGCCTCCTCCTCCAACTACTCCTCCTCCAACAACTCAAAATGAATATTTTCAAATAGAAGGTAATAATTTAGTATATTTTGATGGAACAAAAAAATACTATTTGATAAAGAATAAAGTTGAAAATTTAAAATTTGAAAAGGTTAAAGGTGATGGTAATGCTTATTATGTTAGTGTAAATTTGAAACTTAAAGATGGGCAGATTATAACAAATCTTGATTCAATTATTGCTTTAAGAAATATAAATAGAAGTATAACTTCTGCTGCTTCAGGGACATCTTCAGGTAGTTCTGGAAGTGGGTCAGGTGGGTCTACTCCACCACAATTTCAACCAATAGAACCACCTGAAGTTGGACCAGTGCAACCACCTTATTAAAATGAAAAAAGGAATTACAATTGTCGCTGTTGTTATGGTGGTTATGATACTCTCAATAATAGGCCTTACTTTTTTAAATATGTCTGGCATTGAAGGAATTCTTGCAAAAAGACAGATTTTCTATTTTAAAGCACTTAATATTGCTGAAGCAGGTCTTGAAAGAGCAATGTGGAAACTTACAAAACAACCTAACTGGAGAGATGGATGGAATAATGTAAATTTTGGAGATGGATATTATAATGTAAATTTAACAAATCAATCTGATGGAACAATTTTAATTTCTTCAACAGGTTATTGTAAAACAATAAATAAAACAGTTAAAGCAAAAGTTCGTGTTTCTTCATTAAATACATCCCCATCTATTTCTTTTACATTAGGAACTGCGTCTGGCAATTTAGGTAATTTCCCAGGCAGTTATGGAGATATTGGACAAAGTTTCATTACTGGCTCTTCTCCTATTAAAGTTGCAAGAGTTGAAATGCAGATTAAAAAAGATAATCCAAATGTAAGCAGTATATATATGACAATAAGAAGCGGAAGTACGGTTGGCTCAATCTTAGGGACAAGTAATACTATACCAAATTCACAGATACCATCAGGTGCTGCTGTCTGGATTGGTTTTGAATTTAACCCACCTGTTTTATTGCAACCAAATAAAAAATATTATTTAAGATTATCTTCAATACCTCCTTCTACAAATCCATATTCTGGTGCACAAGGCAAAATACATCTTACTTATGCAAATCCAACCCATAGAAGAATTGGTGGAGGACATTCAAGAAGTGATTTAGGAGATGGATTACCAAGTTATGAAGGTCCTGATTTTATTGAAGTAAGTCCATACCAATATGGAGAAGCATATAGATATATAGGAAGAAATAACAATACCTCCTATCAAGGAGAAGTTTTAAATCATGACTTTAACTTCAGGATTTTTGCTCCATCCAGTGGAACAGTAAATGTTTTAAACTGGTCAGAAGAGCCATATAGAAATTTCTAATATGGTAACCATTTTTGTTCCTTATAGAATATGTCCTTTAGGTGCACATATTGACCATCAAAAAGGAAAAGTTTTAGGAATTACTATTGATAAAGGAACTATTTTGAAATTTGAAAAAATTGAAGGGAAAGTGAGAATGAGAAGTATAAATTTTAATGAAGAAATTGAATTTGATATAAATGAAATATCTGAAAAAAATGGTAAATGGTATGACTTATTGAAAGGTTGCGTTTATGTTTTAAAAAAATATTTCAATATTAAATATGGAATAGAAGGAGAAATTTTTGGACAACTACCAAGTGGAGGGATTGGTTCTTCTGCTTCCAGTGGTCTTTCTTATTTACTTTCATTAGAATATGTAAATAACATCAAAATTTCAGAACAGGAAAATATTTTTTTATTTCAGAAGGTTGAAAATGATTATCTTGGAGTTAAAAGCGGAATTTTAGACCAATCAACAATTCTTTTAAGTAACGATGATAAAAACTCAATTCTTTATCTTGATTGCAAAAATTTAGAATATGAAAATATTAAATCAAATAAAAAATTTGATTATTCAATTGTTATGGTATATTCAGGAATAGAAAGGGTTTTGTATGAGACATCTTACAATAAAAGAGTTGAAGAATGTAAAAATGCAGGAGAAAAAATGTTTGAATTTTCTAAAAAAAAATTTAGTAAAGAAATTTTCTTAAGAGATATTCCTAAAGAAATTTACATAAAATATAAAGATAGATTACCTGAAAATTTAAGAAAAAGGTGCCAACATTTTTATGATGAAATGGAAAGAGTTGAAAAAGGAATTGAACTATGGAAAAAAGGCGACATTGAGGAATTCGGGAAATTAATTAAGGCATCAGGAGAAAGTTCTATAAAAAATTATGAATGTGGTGCAGAAGAATTGATTAAAATATTTGAAAATTTAAATTCTATTGAAGGAGTTTATGGAGCAAGGTTTTCAGGTGCTGGATTTCGTGGCTGGTGTTTTGGATTTATTAAAAATGATAAAAAAATTAAGATGAATGCAAAAGAAATACTGAAAAATGAATATCTAAAAATTTATCCACAATATGCATCTAATTTCAAAGTAATATTTGTGGATAAAAAGAAAGAACTTAAGTTTAATTTATCTACTTAATGGAACTTTAGGAACAATATCCATATTTTCAACCCAATCTGGAAACTTTTTCTCAACAAAAATTCTTTTTAAATTTTCAACTGTAAAATCGCCCATTTTTTTTATCGTTTCATATGTATATCTTCCAAGATGAGGCATAATTACAACATTTTTAAACTTTAAAAGAGGATTTTCTTTTAGTATGTATCTTCTTTCTATTGCATCTTCTGCATAACCACCAATTTTCCCTGATTTCAGATATTTTATAAGCGCTTTTTCATCTATCAAATCTCTGTGAGATGTATTAACAATAATAATTCCATCTTTCATTAAATTAAATTCCTCTTCTTTTATTATATTATATGTTTTTTCATTTAAAGGACAGTGAAAAGAAATAATATCGCAATTTTTACAAATTTCTTCTATATTAGAAGGTATTGCTCCTTTCCTTTTAATCTCTTCAGGACTGATTAATGGGTCATAGGCATAGACATTCATACCAAAACCATATTTTAAAATTTCACAGACCCTTGTTCCTACATTCCCAATTCCAAAAAGTCCTGCATTTTTCCCTTTTAACTCTATCCCAACAAGTTCTATTCTCTTTCCCCATATCTCATTTTTCATAAATTCATAGTTTTGGTTAAGTTTTCTTGCCATCAAAATTATTAAACCTACTGTATATTCAGCCATTGCATCTTTTTGAATCTCTAAAGGAAATCTACAAACAATTATATTGCTTTCTGTTGCACCTTTTATATCAATATTTGAATCTGCAATACCATGTCTTGAGATAACAATAAGTTTTTTTAAATTTTTAAGAACATTTTTTGAATAGTAAGGAGTAAGCCCCACAATCAATCCATCAAAATCAGAAAGTTGTTCTATTATTTTCTTTTCAAGTACATCTGCAGGCAAATTAACTCTTTCAACTTCAGAAAATTCTTTTAATTTTTCAATATGTTCCGGATAAATTATTCCAAAACTTGTAGAATTAACAATCGCTATTTTATATTTCATTTTTTTCTTCCTTATAAAGTTTGTCTATATCTGGAATATAATCATCTTTTCTTCTGTATAAAACTTCTCCAGCATTTTTTACCACTAAAATCCCTTCCTTTTCCCTATTCTCAAACTCTTCTATTTTTATTTTATTATAATCAATATACCCCAAATTAACCTTTTCGCAAATTTCTTCTGGAATTGATGTAGCAAGTATAACTTCTATTCTTGGTTTTTCAATTCCATTTATATATGTTCCAATCCCTTTTACATGAGTTGAATGAGCAAGAATACAACCAGGATATTTTTTAAATTTTCTCCATTGTTTTAAAAAATAATCTCTTGTATGATATCCAACCTCTAAAAGATATTTTCCATGAGTATATGAAATTTCATTAACATGTGGTGCATAAATTATTAATTTCCCATCATTATTAACAACAGGTTCAAGTTTATACATACACTTTCCTGCTGTCCAAATATCTTCGTACATTTCCGGTGCAATAGAAATAACTAAATCATAAGATTTATCTACATATTCTATATTAATTTGGCTTGATAAATCTGCTGCCTTTTCCCATGCCTCTACTCCACCAATAAAAAGTCCATAAACCTTTTTGTCTTTTATAACACTACAAATTAAAGTTTTTGGCAATTTTATAAAATCAGTAGCAATATTCAGTAGTTTCCTAACCGGTGTATTTTTAAAACCATTTATTTTAGGATTTGTAATTAAAGCACCAAGCCAGTGAAATTTATTCAAAAATTCTGGTCCTGATATCCCTGGAAAGAAATATTTATAGCCACCTGAAAAACCAACTACTTCATGAGGAAATACAGGCCCATAAATTATTATCTCATCGTAATTAAAAATTAAAGAATTAACTTTAATCTCTATATCTTCTTCCATTAATCCTTTACTTATTTCTTTTACTATTTCTTTTTTTATAATTCCTATTGATTTTAAATCTTCAGGGTTATCCCATTGATGTTGATATATCTTTACATATCTTTCTTCTCCTTTTAAATCAAGAAAATTTCTTAATTTTTCCTTTTCCATTAAAGGATGAGTTCCAAGAGCAATCAAAAAATCCAACTTTTTAACTTTTGAAAGTAAGATATCCATTAAAATTTTAAAGAATAAACTTGTAGGACCTGAGCGAGTTGTATCAGGAATTATAACTATTACTTTTTTATTTTTAAATTCTTTTTTTTCTAACTCTTCTTTACATTTAGAATAAATCTGTTCTTCTCTTAAATATTCCATTTCGCTTTTCCCTATATTTTATCTTATTTAATTTTATAAATCCATAATCTCATTAACCAATTTTAATATCTTCTCAATTAAAGGATCCAAATAATTTTCAAAACTCTTTGGAACATCACCATATTTTCTAAGTTTTTCACCCTTAATATCATTTAAAATTTCCCATATCTTGGCACATCTTGAACCTATAATTGCTTTATCTAAAATTATCTCTTCTCTTAAATTCAAATCTTCTTTTATTTTTTTTAATACCATTTTAATTCTTCTTATCTTCT
The DNA here is from genome assembly GCA_023818645.1 of Candidatus Omnitrophota bacterium. Classification (GTDB taxonomy): domain Bacteria; phylum Ratteibacteria; class UBA8468; order B48-G9; family JAFGKM01; genus JAMWDI01. Next base: position 23,126 of record JAMWCJ010000006.1, read on the forward strand.
CTTCAATTTCTTCTTTTTTCTCTATATTTTTCTTAATTTTACTAAAAATCCTATCTTTGTTATTAAAAGCATTTTCAATCTCATTTATCAACTCTTCTACAATTAAAAAAGAGGAAGTAAGTGCATTCTGGATAGATAGTGATATTTTTTTCATTTTTTATTTATTATATCTTTTAAAAATTCTTCTGCCAATTTAAATTCTGGATTAATTTCAAGTGCCTTTTGAAGATATAATATTGCTGTATCTTTATATTCCATTTCATAATAAACAACTGCCATCAAAAAATTACTTTTTGGGTCATCTGGTAAAATCCTTAAAAAATCTTTTGCTTTTTTAAATGCTTTATTGATTTCTTTTGCCTCAAGGTCCTTAGTTATTCCTTTAGAACTCAAATATCCAAAAATTTTTTTGCTTTCTTCTGGTAAAAGTTCGTTTGGTGCATAATTAAACATATATGCAAAAATTGAAGTTAAAAGTATTAAAATAAATGGTCTTAAAATCCTTTTATTTCTAAATATTTCTTTTAAACACCATAAAATCAAATATGATGAAGAAATTGAAAAACAACAAACAGCAGGCAATCTATATCTATCTGTTATAAAAAATAAAACAACCCATAAGACATTAGAGAGAGTAAAACTTATAAACAAAAAATTCTTTTTAAAATCTTTAAAAAATAAAATCAAACCGAAAAGACCTGTAGGAACTAAGAATCCAAATCTTATAAAGGCAAATTTTAAAGATGGAATTAATCTATCCATTAAATAAACATTCATATTTTGAGGCCATTCATAACTCACAAAAAAAAGATTCATTTTTTTTATAAATAATCTCCAGAAAGCGATAGAAAAAGGAGAAAGAAGGGGACCTTTTGGATAGTAAAAAAGTCCTATTGAATCAGCACTATTTCCAATTCTCCAGTTAATAGGCCCATTTGAACATATAGGGATAAACACTTTCCCAACATACCAATTCCTTATTGTTACTGGCAAAATTGTAAGACCGCTTATAAAAACAAGAATAAAAAAAACTAAAAATTTTTGTTTAAAGGTAGATATTTTTAAAGGGATGATGTTTTTTTCGGGATAAAGAATTAGACCTATAAGTAAAAATGGTAGAAAAATACTAATTGTTGGTTTTGCCAAAGCAGAAAATCCAAGTAAAATTCCAGTTATTGTCCACCATTTAAGATTAGTTTTTTTTAATGCTATATATAAACAAGTTACAAAAGCAAAGTAGAGAAATGAAATTATACTATCACTTAAAATAGAAATAGAATATACAACAAATGTCTTATAAAAAGCATAAAAAAAACAAGATAAAACTCCTACCCATTCATCAACAAGCATTTTTCCAAGAAGGTATATTAAATAACACAAAAAAACATCAAATAAAATCTGAATAATATAAATACCAAATAAATTTCCACCAGTAATAAAATATAAAAGGGCAAGAAAATAAGGATAAAATGGAGCCATATAAAAAACATTTCCGTCAACATAAAATGGATGTTTTAAAATTTGTTCTGCCCACAATATGAAAGTTTTCTGGTCATGTTTGTCCATTATATAAGGATCGTAGAAGACAGTATCTTTTAGAAAAAATAAATAACTAATTCTAACAAAAAATGCCAATACCAATATCAACCAAACCATCTTTCTCTTGTCTTTTACCTTTCCTTCTCTCCCCTTTTTAAATTTTACCATTTGGTCAATTACTCAATTGATTAATTCAATAAAAATAAGGGAGTAAATCAGATTGTTTTTTGTAATATTCAACTACATCATTTATTATATCTTTTATTGAATAAGATAGTTGGAAATTAATTATTTTTTTTAGTTTGTTTAAATCAGGGATTCTCCTTGTCATATCTTCAAAACCTTTATTGTAAACTTCTTCTGGATTTATAAATTTAATTTCTGAATCACTCTTTGTAATTTCTTTCACAAAAAAAGCCAAGTTTTTTATCTTAATTTCTTCATTACTCCCAATATTAAAAACATCTCCATAGCTTTCCTCTTTTTCAATTAATTTTAGCAAAGTTGAAATTACATCTTTCACATGAATAAAACATCTTGTTTGTTCTCCATTGCCAAAAATAGTTATCGGATTACCTGAAAGTGCTTGTTTTACAAATCTTGGAATTACCATTCCATATCTTTCTGTTTGTCTTGGTCCAACTGTATTAAACAATCTGACAACTATAATAGGTAAATTATATTCTTCATAAAAGGCAAAAGACAGAAATTCATCTATTGCTTTAGAACAGGCATAGGACCACCTTTTCTTTTTTGTTGAACCTATAACTATATCAGCAGATTCAGAAAAAGGAACATTTGTATTTTTACCATAGATTTCAGATGTTGAAGTTATCAAAACCTTCTTTTTATATTTAGCACATCCTTTTAAAACATTATATGTTCCTTCTATATTAGTAACTATTGATTGGATAGGATCTTCCATAACTTTTTTAACACCAACTACTGCTGCAAGATGAAAAACAAAGTCAACATTTTTAATAAGTTGTTCCAAAATATCTTTATTTAATATTGTATCAATAAAAAGTGTAAAATTTGAATGATTCAAGATACAAGAAATATTTTTTATACTTCCTGTTGAAAGATCATCAATAACGACAACTTTTTTATTTTGGTTTATAAGCTCTTCTGCTAAAAATGAACCAATAAAACCACATCCACCTGTTATTAAGAATTTTTCCATTTATTTATCATTTACTTTCTCTTACTTCAATGCCATTTTCTTTAAGATATTTTTTTATTTGAGGGATTGTTAAAATTCTAAAATGTAAAAGAGATGCAATAAGAACTGCACTTGCTTTACCATTAACAATTACTTCATATAAATGTTCAAGTTTTCCTGCTCCACCAGAAGCAATAATAGGAATGTTAACATTCTCACTTACAGTTTTTGTTAATTCAACATCATATCCTTCCTGTGTTCCATCCCTGTCAATACTTGTTAATAAAATCTCACCTGCTCCTAAATCTACTACCCTTTTTGCCCATTCTACTACATCCAATCGTGTTGGAGTCTTACCACTTTCAATAAAAACTTCCCATTTATTATCTCCTACCCTCTTTGCATCTATTGCAACTACTATAGATTGACTCCCAAATTTTTTTGCTGATTGTTCAATCAAATTAGGATTTTTCACAGCAGCAGTATTAATTGAAACTTTATCAGCACCATTTGACAACAATTTTTCAATATCATCTATAGAAGAAATGCCCCCACCAACTGTAAAAGGTATAAAAATAACATCTGCAACTTTTTTCACAATATCTACCATTGTTTTTCTACCTTCTATAGTTGCACTGATATCAAGAAAAACAATTTCATCTGCTCCTTCTTTATAGTAAAAAGAGGCATTTTCAACAGGGTCTCCAGCAACTCTTATATCTTCAAAATGAATACCTTTTACAACTTTTCCATCTTTTACATCAAGACATGGAATGATCCTTATTGCAACCATTTTCCCTCCAGAAAATTTTTTAAAAATAAAAGTCCTATTTCACCGCTTTTTTCAGGATGAAATTGTGTACCAACTATATTTTCTTTAACTATAATAGAAGGAAAATCAACTTTATAATTTGTTTTCCCGATAATAAATTTTTTTTGCGTTTTTACATAATAAGAATGCGCAAAATAAAAATATGAATTATCCATAATATCTTTAAAAAGTAAACTATCTTTCAAAACTTTTACTTTATTCCATCCCATATGAGGAATTTTTATGTTTTTATTTTTAAATTTTACCACCTTTCCTTTTAAAATTCCAAAACCCTCAATTTTACCTTCTTCGCTCCAATCAAAAAGAAGTTGAAGGCCTAAACAAATACCAAGAAATGGAACTCCATCTTCTAATTTATATACTATTTTTTCTAAAAGACCTATCTTTTCCAAATTTTCCATACTTGAAGCAAAACTTCCAACACCAGGAAGAATCAAATAATTTACTTTATCTAACATTTTCAAATTTTCAATAAAAACTACTTCTTTACCCAAAAATTTAAGTGCAGAAAAAACACTATATATATTTCCACTTCCATACTTTATAATTCCGACCACTTATTGTTCCCTTTTATCTTTGAAAGGTTTAAATATATTCAATTGTACTCGGTGGTTTAGGGGTTATATCATACAGAACCTTCACAACACCGGGAACTTCTTTTAAAATTCTGTCTCGTATTTTATATAATCTCTTCCATAAGATTTTTACTGGTTGAGCAGTTAAAGCATCTTCTGACTTAACAGCCCTGATTGCAACTATATCTCCTAATAATCTTTTACCTCCAACTATACCTGTTGCTTTATCCGAAAATAAAACAGGAAATGCTTGAAAGATATTTTTTTCTTTAAGTTCTTCCTCTACTATTTTTGTAGCAATTCTTATTTTTTCAACTCTGTCCCTTGTAACTTCTCCAATAATTCTTGTTGCCAACCCAGGACCAGGAAATGGTTTTCTATCATATACTTTTTTAGGTAATCCAAGTGCTTTAGCAACCTGTCTTACCTGATGTTTGTAAAGTTCTTTTAATGGTTCAAGTATTGTTAATCCATAAAAAGCAGGATTGACTCCAATTTGAGAAAGGACATTATGTTGCGTTTTTATGCCTTTTTGTGTTTCAATAATATCTGCTGCTATAGTACCTTGAATTAAAAAATCTACAGAATAACTTCTTACTGCCTGACTTAATACTTTATAAAAAGCATCTCTGAATGCTTTTCTTTTTTCCTCAGGGTCTATTTTACCTTTTAATGCTTCAAAAAATGTATCCTCAACATTCCATATTTCTAAATCTATTCCTCTCTTTGCAAACAAATCTCTAACTTGCTCTGGCTCTTTGTCTCTCATTAATCCATCATCAATAAAAAAGACAATTAATTTGTTTCCAATTGCCATTTTCGCAAGAATAGCACAAACAGTACTATCAACCCCACCAGAAGTTGCAACTAATGCTTTTTTATCTTTTATTTTTTTAGTCAACTCATTAATACTTTCTTTTATAAATTTTTTAGCACTGAATTTAGCCATTTTAAGCCTCCTATTTTTGTTATATTTTAACTTTTTCAACTTAGATATGTCAATTTGCTTTAAATTTTATTTTTATATAATCCTTTCATATAAGGATCTAAAAATTGGGCTTTTATATATAAAGCCGTTTTTTTAGCCGCTCCTTTTTGCCCCACTCTTTCAATCCCAATCTTTTTAACTTTTTCTTCAATTGAAGTATCACCAAGTATAGAAAAAATCTTTTCTATGATTAATTTTTTATCAAAAGGTAAAGTAAAAACAAAATTCCCCAATAATTTTCTTTGTTTTCTAACAAAATATTCCCACGGATAAAGATTATTTTTTACAGGAAAAGTGATTACAGGTTTGCCAAGACCTATTGCCTGTTCATTTGATACACCAGAAAAACTGATTACAAGATTTGACTTTTTAATAACATCTCCAAATCTGTCTGAAACAATAACTTTATTTAGATTTTTTATTAAATATCCAATAATACCATGTTGTTCATCTTCTTTTTTCCCTTTTTCCAATTTCCAGCCAAATTTATTAGTGATTCTACTTAATTTATCCAAACTAAGAGCATGGGAAATAGAAATAATAAAAATAGGTATTTCATAATTCTTTTTTTCTGATTCAATTATTGTCTCATCTATAATTTTTATCAAACACTCAATTTTTTCATAAGCATCTTTTCTTCTTCCTGGCAACATTCCTATAACTTTCTTTTTTTCGGGCAAATTAAAATTTTCATCAGTAATTTCAACACAATCCATCGCTAAACTTCCAAAATAAATTGCAGGAATATTAAATTTTTTAAAGAAATCAGTAGTTGCTTGGTCCCGTGGAAAAACAATTTTTGCAAAATGTTTTGTTAACCATAAATTTAACTTATCTATTTTTCTTATATAAACTGATTGAGCAGTAGCAGCAAAAATAATTTTCTTTCCTGAAAAAAAACCACATAGGGCACAAAGAAAAATATCGCCAACTACAATTATAAAATCAGATTTTCTTCCCTCTTTTATTATCACTTCTATCTGCTTAATTAAAGAATTAATTAAACCACTTTTAATATCTTTTATTAGATATTTAATACTGAAATGAACTAACCCCTCGCTCGGTAAATTCTTACACGGACCTAAAACTTCTATATTTTCTGAAATATAGGGTCTCCCTTCTCCTACTATTGGAAGTGCTTTAAATTCTATTGAAGCATCTATTTCTCTTAAATTTTTTATAATCTGGCAAGCCATCATATCTTCAATATAACCATTGCTAACCACAAGGATTTTCAAATTTTTCATTATAATTTTTAAAAGAGGGTTTGCTGTTCTTCAGAAATATTAGATTCTAATTGTATTTCAACTTTACCAAATTCTCCATCATAACCAGGTCTTATATTTACTTGGCCTTTTCTTACTTTTTTTATCCCTTCACAAATTTTAGTTTCTACCTTCTGTTCAATTTCTTTTTCATTCGCATATAAGAGTATATAAAACTCTGAACCAATTTTATTTATAATTTCAAAATATATCTTTTGAACTATTTGAGAAGAAACTTCTTTATTCAATACACTCCCTATTATCTGGTCAAGAGGAACTATTTTTTTAAAAGGAACATATTTTTTAGGTTTTTCATCTGGTCTTCTGTCTGCAAGGTCTTCTACCCTATGCATTACTCCAACAGTTACCTTTCTATTACATACAGGACAAATATAATTATTTTTTCTTGTTTCTTCTGGAGAAAAACAAATTCCACAATTTCTATGTCCATCATAATGATATTTCCCTTCTTCAGGAAAATATTCAATAGTCATACTAAAATTTTTGTTTTTTAGAATATTTATAAGTTGTTTAAAATCAAATCTATCAAAAAATATATTAGCCTCTCTTCCAATTTTTGATGGAGAATGAGCATCTGAATTTGAAATTAAAGAAAATCTATCAAGTTTTGAAAGTCGCCAATTCATCTCAGGGTCACTACTTAAACCAGTTTCAAGAGCAAATATCTCATTTGTCATTTCTTCAAAACATTCCTCAATATCGTCAAAACCAGAATTAGAACCAAAAAGAGAAAAATGAGGGGTCCAGATATGAGCAGGCACTATAAATCCAAATTCGTCCACATCTTTAAGTATTTTTAAAAGTTCTTTTGCTTCAACTTGCAAAATAGGTCTTCCATCAGAATTTAAATCTCCATATCTTTCAAGATTTTTATTAAATTTTTCTACTTTTTCCAAAGAAGAAATAAAAACTATATTATGAATCTTTTTTGTAATACCATTTTTGTCAAAGATATTACATACTTCACCTGTTAATATAAAATCAATTCCACCATAATTATAAATCCCAAATCTTTCAGATTCTTTTAAATTTCTTTTTAATTCATAAAACCAGTAAAAGTGTGTTACATCTCCTGTTCCTAAAAGATTTATCCCTTTATATTTAGCCCATTTTACAAGTCCATCAAGTTGCATATCTTTACTTGTTGCTCTGCTATATTTTGAATGTATATGAAAGTCAGCTATATACATTTTTATATCTTCTTTTTAAATTCCTTTTTTAAAATTTTTGCAAGTTCGTTCAATGACTGAGGAATAATTTTGGTATTTGAGATAACTGGCATAAAATTTGTATCTCCCTGCCACCTTGGAACTATATGAATATGTAAATGGTCCTTAATTCCTGCTCCAGAAATCTTACCAAGATTAAGTCCTATATTAAATCCTTCTGGTTTTAAATTTTTTTTTAAAATTTTGACAGAAATCTTAATTAAATTATAAATCTCATCTATTTCTCTTTTTCTCAATTCTTCTATATCCTTTATATGTCTTAAAGGAGCAACCATTATATGACCATTATTGTAAGGATAAATATTCATTATCACAAAACTATATTTCCCTTTGTAAATTACATAATTATTTGTCTTTGGATCAATATCATCGCATAGAAAACATTTATCCTTTTTAATTCCGAGTATATATCCAATCCTCCATGGTGCCCATATTATGTCTTTTGAACTCATAATGAAATTTTAAATCCTATTTTAACATTTTTCAAATTTGTGCAATCTTTTTGTATATCCCAATTGTTTCTTTCGCTGTCTTTTCCCAAGAAAACAATTTTGCTCTTTCTAAACCTTTTCTTGATAATGTTTTCTTTAAATCCTCGCTATTTAATACAGATAATATTGCTTCAACTATTTCCTCTTTATTTTCAGGATTTATTAATATACCAGCATCTCCTACAACTTCTGGTAAAGAAGAAACATTGGATGTTATAACAGGAACTCCACATCTCATTGCTTCAAGTACAGGTAATCCAAAACCTTCATATAAAGATGGATATACAAAAACTTCACATCTATTATAAAGATAAGGTAAATCAGAAAGAGGAACATAACCGGTTAAAATTATATCTTTTTTTATTTTTTCAGGGACTTCTCTTATTTTCCTATAAAAAAAATCTGATTTCCAACCAATTTTACCACATAAGACAAGTTTATATTCAGGAAATTTTTCTTTTACAATAACAAATGCATCTATCAATCTTGGTATATTTTTTCTTGGTTCTATTGTTCCTACATAAAGAATGTATCTATCATCAACTCCATATCTCTTTTTAATATAATCTATTACTTTTTCATCTTCAATAGGTCTATAAATCTCATCTGCTGCTAAGTGAATTACTTCTATCATTTCAGGACTAATATTAAAGAATTTAATTATATCCTTTTTTGTTGAATATGAAACAGTAATAATCTTATCCGCTCTTTTTATTACTTTCGTAATATTAAATTTAAACTCTTGAAAAGACAGAGGTTCGGTCAAATAAGGATAAATTAAAGGAATTAAGTCATGAACAGTTACTATCTGTTTACCATACAAATTAAAAGTTGAAAAAGGATAAAGATTATGAATTATATTAAACTTTCCATATAAAAACTCAATGGGTAAAAACCTTTGTAAGATAAAATTATAAATTAAACAGGGAAAAGGTTTTACACATATATAAAAATTCTCTGATTTAAAAAATTTTTTAATTTCATTTTTTTTAAAATATTTTAAAAGAGAAGAACCATATAAAACATAGATATTTTCTTTATCAATTTTTCTTATATTTTTGATTAAATTAAAAGCATACCATCCAACTCCTGTTTTTTTCCCTCTTAATAAAGGTGTTAAATCAATACCAATCTTCATTTTCTTATTTAAATTTTCATTTGTTTTTTTTAAGTTTTAAAAATCTCCCTCAACAATATTTTCATATAACTATACCAGTCTACACCTGGTGCAAGAAATTTTTCTTCCATATGTGTTGCAATAGATGGTTGTGGAGCGTATAAAGTATACCTCTTCCCAAACAGAAGTTGTTTCAATCCAAAAGTCCATATAAAAAAATTAAATTCTAAAAACTTTGGTGCAAAAAATTGTCTTTTTTTTGTTAAGATAAACCACATTGGAGCATCAGAGATAAATTTATATTTTTCTAATGTAGAACGGGTTTCTTGTAATGTTTTAACAGTTGTGAGAAAAGTACAACATGTGGAACCTACAGACCGCCATACATAGTTTCCATATTCATATTGAATAACTTCTTTTTTATATTTATGTAAGTTTAAAGTATAATAATCAGGATGGTCGTAAGGTGTAACAAAATCTACTTTTGTCTTATGGAAAAAATCTAAAAGCGTAATTAGTCCATTAGGAATATACAAATAATCATCCTCAGCAAAATAAACATTTTCAGAGAATTGTTGATTAACTAAAATTTCTATCTGTTTTAAGAATGTAAAAGCATTATTGCCAAAATATTTATCCATTATTCTTTCAATATGTATAAATTCTAACTCTTCTGGTCTAAATCTCTGTAAAAAAATTTTTTCATATGATAAAGGGCATCTATCAAAAATTACTATAAGTTTAAATTTTAAATCTCCTAAAGATCTTTTAAATGATTCCAAAGAGAGTGTAGCTAATTTAAACTTATCATTTTGAAATACTGGACGCTTTTTCCGTGAATTCTGTGCATTTATTCTATATGCAATACATAAATCATATTTTTTCATTTTTTATTTTTAGACTTTATAATATACAAAACTTTCTTAACATATAATCTCTAAATCCAAGTATTTTCATTTTGATTTTTAAAACCCTATGTTTTACTTTTTCTACTATAAATGTAAAACTTTCTTTAGAACTCTTTTGAAATATTATGCATTTTAAAAGTTTAAAAAGAGATATCAAAAGAACTATTGGAAATTCAAGTAAAATAACTAAAAAAGACCATAAAAGGTCAAGTGTAAATACTAAAAAAAGCCATATTTTCCAGAAGATATTTAAATTTTTTTTTACCCACAGAAATCTACTTCTTGTGTAAAAATAAACAATATTTGCTTTATTTTTATTAAAAGAGGAAGAAACTTTATGATAAATTATAGCAGTGGGAACTAAAATAATTTTATATCCTTTCTTTTTTATTCTACAACATAAATCGTTTTCCTCAAAAAGTAAAAGTCTTTCATCAAATAGACCAATTTCTTCAAAAATACTACATGGCAAGAAGAACCCTGCTCCATAAGCATAAAAAATCTCTTTAAAATTATTCACATTAAAACAAGAATTATAAAAATTCATTCTTAAAAAATCAAATATTACACCACTAAACTGAATTTTTTTAGGATTAGAATAATAATAAAACTTCGCTCCATAACAAGCAGGACCAAATATCTCATATGCTGATAAAAACTCCTTTAAAATGTTTTTATCAACCACAGTGTCATTATTTAAAATAAAAGTAAAATCTGCTTTATTTTTTAAAGCAAACTGAATTCCAATATTGTTTCCTCCTGAATATCCTGCATTTTTTTTATTTTTTATAAAAGTAATAAGAGAATCTTCAGGGATAAAAGAAACATAACCTTGCCACTCTATTAAACTAAATTTTATTGGTTTTTTAAAAGGTAAAGTTATAAATTTACTCTCTATGTTTATATTACCTTTTGTCCAATCAATCATATACTTTAAAGAATCATCAGACGAACCGTTATCAACCACAATTATTTTATAATTTGGATATTCAATAGAAAGTAACGACTCAAGACACTCAATAGTGTCTTTCCATCCATTCCAATTGACAACAATAATATAAATTTTTGGAAATCTTTTGTCTTTCTGTAAAAATTCCATCTTTCTTATTATAGTTTGAAAATTTAATTTTATCATATACTATTCAAATTTTAAATTTTCAGTTTAAAAAGTGTTTCTATGAAAATAATTGTTAACTCACTATTGCAAAGGTCAGACCTCGTAGAAAAAAGAAGGGTCTAAATAAATTTGAAGTATGATTTTTTATTATTTTTCTTTAATACACAAAATCTGAAATGCTTTTTCTGGATGATTTTTTGTAAAAAACTGGGTAATATCTAAAATTAAATACCAAAACCATTTTGGTTTAAGTTTTATTTCTGCACGCTCGCCCCTTAAAAATTTCCATAAAGATTTCCAGCCAGAAATTCCTATAACTTTATAACCCATTTTTTTCATTTCTTCGGCAGTCCACCCTGACCTATGAACTTCCCAAGGGTTATTTTCATACTCTTTTTGTGGTAAAAATCCATTTGGGGTAAAAATAATAACCTTTTTTTTAGCAATTTTTTCCATTTTTTCAATTAGTTCTAATCCTT
>JAMWCJ010000006.1:34948-43559 GCA_023818645.1 Candidatus Omnitrophota bacterium
AATATATGGCTCAAATATGTCTACACCTACAGAATAAAATTTTTTATCATGCAACTTCCCAATTGGTGAATCAGGGCCACAACCAAGATCCAATAAAGTTCCACAATCTCCAATCGCTTCTTCTAATTCTTTTTGAAAAGTTCTAAAGGATGTAAAAATATTGTGAAAAACTACTTTTAATTTGAACACTCTCATTTTAATAAATTAATATCTACATTAATTCTTTATAAACTTTAAGTGTTTTTTTGGCTGTATTTTCCCATGTAAATAACTTAACTCTTTCTAATCCCTTTTTTATTAAATCCTTTCTCAACTCCCTCTCTTCAACTAATTTTAATATAGCATTGGCAATATCATCTTCATCTTCTGGATTGATAAGTAGAGCAGCATCTCCAGCAACCTCAGGCATTGAAGAAATATTTGAAGTAATAACTGGAACTCCACAGTTCATTGCTTCAAGTATAGGAAAACCAAATCCTTCATATAAAGATGGATATACAAAAATATCGGCTTCTTTGTACAAAATGGTCAGATCATTTAGAGGAATATAATTTGTTACAATAATATCTTTTTTTATTTGGTCATTTATTTCGCTCAATCTCTTGTAAAATTCTTCTGCTTTCCATCCTGGTTTTCCACAGATAATCAGTTGATAATCATTTATTTTTTTCTTTATCTTTACAAATGCATTTAATAATCTAATATGGTTTTTCTTTGGCTCAATAGTACCTACAGAAAGTATATATTTCTTTTTGACACCATATTTCAATTTGATTTTTTCTATCATATTTTCATTATAAATTACATCAAAAAAATTATATAGCCCTTCATGAATTACTTCAATTTTTTCAGGTTTAACATTTAGATATTTTATCAAATCTTTTTTAGTAGAATAAGAAACTGCTATTATTTTATTCGCTTTTTTAACAGCCCTTTTTGCTGCGAATTTATATGTTTCAACTTCAAATGGAGAAAACATTTCAGGAAAAATAAGATGAACTACATCATGGAAAGTTATAACAAGTTTACCGAAAAAATGCAAACAATAATAAGGATGAATTAAAATATGTATAATATCAAACTTTCCATGAATAAGTTCAACGGGATAGAATAATAAAAAGGCAGGAACTAAATTACCTGGAAGCATTTTAACACTTATGTCAAAGTTTTCTGAATTAATTTCTTTTTTTAAAAGAAACTTATCTTTATATTTCCCCATTGAACAACCAAAAAGGGTATAAAAATTGTCTTTATCAATCTTAGCAAGATTTTTTACAAGATAATATGTATACCAACTAATTCCAGTCTTTCTTTTTTTCAAAAAAGGAGTTATATCTATCCCAATTTTCATTCTTCTATCACATCTAAATTTTTAAGTTTTTCTGCATTTTCAATTATATATTTTTTTAAAACTCTTTTCCTATTTGAAAGTTGCTTTTCAATTACAAGATTTTCAAGATGTTCCTTTATAATTCCAACTTTTTTTGAGGGTGGAATTTTCAAAATCTCCATTATGTCAAAACCATTTATAGCCAATTTAAATGATGAAAGTTTATCCTTTCTATTTATTTCTTTTATTCTACTTTCAAGTTTTTCAAGGCGTTCAAGTGCATCTTTAACTTTTTTAGGGTTTCTACTTGTTAAATCGCTTTTTGCAAGAATAAATAATGCTTTCATATCTTTTCCAACTTCTCTTATAAACCTTCTTAAAGCACTATCAGTTGGATTTTCTTTTGCAAGTAAATGGGGTCTCAAATGAAATCTTATAAGTTTTCCTATAAATCTTGCATTTTCCTCACTTATCTTCAATCTTCTACATATATTATAACTCATTTTCTCTCCTACAAACTCATGCCTGTGAAAACTAACTTTTCCATTTTCTATTTTTAAAGTATATGGTTTACCAATATCATGGAGTAAACAGGCCAATCTTATATAAACATTTTTTGTGAGTTTTGCACAATTATCAAGTGTTTTTAATGTATGAAGAAAAAGTTCTTTACATGGGTGATGAGTCCTTTTTTCTTTTAAATTAGCAATCTCTGGTAAAATAATTTCAAGAAGTCCAATCTCATCTATTATTTTAAAACCTATTGATGGAGTTGAACATTCAAGTATTTTCATTATTTCATCAGCAATTCTTTCTTCGCTTACGATCTTTATTCTATCCTTATTTTTTTTCATTCCAATCAATGTATTTTCCTCAATTTTAAATTTAAATTTGGTTGCAAATCTAACTCCTCTCAAAATCCTTAAAGGGTCGTCAAAAAAGGTTTTATCAGGGTCTACTGGTGTCTTTATCAATTTCCTCTTTATATCTCCTCTACCATCAAAAGGGTCTAAAATTTCGCCTGTAATTAAGTTTTGAGCAATAGAATTAATGGTAAAATCTCTTCTTTTAAGGTCTTGATAAATTGTTGTCTTTTCAACAAATGGCTTTCTTGAATCTTCTGGATAACTTTCTTTCCTTGCAGTTGCAAATTCAAGTTTAATATCGTTTACCTCAATCATAGCAGTTCCAAACCTTCCGTAAAATATAGGAATAGGTAAATTATATTTTTTAGAAAATCCTTCTGCAATTTTAAGTGCATCTTGTTCCATAACAAAATCTATATCTTTATTTTTTCTCTTTAAAAATTTATCTCTTAAATAACCCCCAACAAGATAAACTACAATATCTTCTTCTATACAAAACTTTCTCATCTTTTCTATAATTTCCTCAGGTTCTATTTTTTTCTTCTTCATTTCTCAATCCCGTATATAATATCTTCATTTTCAAATAATTCAATATTATAACCTTTCAAAAGTTTTTTTAAATTGATTTTTGCGATAGAATTTAACGGAACTATTAAGTTCTGAGATATCAAAAAATTTTTGCCAATTTTAATATATGCTCCACTTTTCCCACTTATATAAATTCCAATATAACCTTTTTCATCTTTAAATAGATGACCAATAGCAGGAATTTTGGTAAATTCAGAAAAATCACCATAGACAGAACAAACCCTTAATCTTTTAACTTTACCTCTTTCATCCTTCAACTTTATACTTCTAATTTCTACTTTATTTTCTCCAATTTCAAATCTACCTTGCTTTTTCCACAACATTTTTTCTCTTTATTTGAACAATTAAAAAAACAAAAGAAATTATCTCTACAAAAATTATATAAAATGGAATAAATTCAAAATAATTCTCATATAAAAATCCAATAATCCAACTACCTATAAAAAAAGCAATTCCATATATAGAGTTAAAAATACCATATGCAAAACCTCTTTTAGAAGTAGATATAATATCTGCTACAGATGCCCGTAAAATTGTTTCATGACATCCCAAAATACATCCAAAAATTATAATGCCTATTATAGAAAGAACTATATTTGAAGAAAAAGATAAAAATGGTAAGAGAATAGTAAAAAAAGGCACTATTATTAAAGATTTAAGTTTAATTTTATCGTAAAGATTGCCTATAAACAAAGCAACTATACCATCTACTCCCATAGCAATAATGTAAAAAACAGGGATATTAGATAGAACTACAATTTTTTTGAAACTTAAATGATATGATATAAGTGGAAAGGTTATAAGACCTGATACTGAAAAAAATACAAAAAAAAGATAAAAAATAAATTTTTGTCCAAACTTGTTTTTCTCATATAATTTATCTTTTTCCTCATTTTCTATAGAAATAGTATAATTCTTTTTCAGAAAAAAAAGTGTTAAAATAAGCAAAAGACAAGGGAACCACATTAAGTTAAAAGCAAAAGAATAATTCTTAAATTTAGAAAGTGATAGGAAAAAAATTAAAGGTCCTAAAACACCTCCAATCTGATCCAAAACTTCATGAACCCCAAAACTTTTTCCATACCCAATATTTTTACCTGCGATTGAAATTAAAGCATCTCTTGAAGGAGTTCTGATTGCCTTTCCTATTCTTTCAAATAAGATTAAAATTATAGCAATCTGCCAGATTTTTGTAAAAGCAAGAAGTGGTAAAAAACATATTAAAGAATATCCTATTATTGTAAATGTCCAGTATAATTTCTTTTTATCAGAAATATAACCAGAAAAAAATCTCAAAAAATATGTTAAAAATTCACCAAAACCTGAAAAAAAACCAATAATTACAGCACTTGCTCCAATTGAAGCAAGGAATGGACCGCTAACACTTCTAACTCCTTCATAAACAATATCACCAAATAAACTAACCAAACCAAAAAGAAATATTATAATAATTCCCTTAAATTTCATAGGTTTTAGTTTACCATTCTTGACATTTTAAAGCAAATCAAATAAAATTAAATTAGAGGTGAAAAAATGAAAAAAGAGATTATTTCTTTATTGGAATACTGGGAAAAAGAAAGAGGTATAGAAAGAAATCATTTGATAGAATCGTTAGAAGATGGACTTTTGATGGTTTACAGAAAAAAAGCACAACTACCAAAACATATAAAAATAAAAATTAATCCTGAAACCGGGGATATAAGATTTATAGATGAAAATGGAAAAGAGATTCAACCCCCCTCTTTTCCATGGGAAAGAATTGCTGCACAAACTGCAAGACATATCTTAATACAAAAAATAAAAGAGGCAGAAAAAAATACAATTTACAATGAATTTAAAGATCTTGAAGGTAGTATTGTAAGTGGAAGGGTTGAAAGATTTGAAAATGAAAATGTTATAATTGTTACAGGAAAAGCAGAAGGAATTTTACCACACCACCACAAACTTCCAAATGACCATTTTAAAGTAGGAGATGCTATAAGATGTTATCTGCTGGAGGTCAGACCTCCCTCAAAAGGATTTTATCAATTGATATTTTCAAGAACTCATCCAAATTTTGTTAAAAAATTACTTGAGAGCGAAATCCCTGAAATAAAAGAAGAGATTGTTGAAATAAAAGCAATTGCAAGATTCCCTGGAGATTTAACAAAAGTAGCTGTTTTTTCTAAAGATGAAAAGATTGATCCTGTTGGAACCTGTATAGGAGATAGGGCCTCAAGAATAAAAAATGTTGTTAAAGAATTAAGGGGAGAAAAAATAGAAGTAATATTATGGGATAAAGATATAACAAAATTTATAAAAAATTCACTTTCACCAGCAAAGTCAAATGAAGTTTATATAGATGAAGTAAAAAAAGAAGCAATTGTAATTGTTGAAGATGACCAACTTTTTCTTGCAATTGGTAAAAAGGGTCAAAATGTTCGCCTTGCATCTAAATTAACTGGTTGGAATATCAAAGTTTTCAAGGTTTCCGAATACAAAAAAGGGGCCAATTAAAAAATGAGGATCTACGAATTTGCAAAAAAGCATAATATCCAAACTAAAGATCTACTAAAAATGTTGGAAGAAATTGGTATAAAAGGGAAACAGACATTGAGTCAGATTACAGAGAGTGAAATAAATAAATTTGAAGAATATCTTAAAAAAGGAGAGAAAAAGGAAGAAGGAAAAAAAGAAGTAGTTTTAACAGAAAACGAAAATG
This sequence comes from Candidatus Omnitrophota bacterium, assembly GCA_023818645.1. Taxonomy (GTDB): domain Bacteria; phylum Ratteibacteria; class UBA8468; order B48-G9; family JAFGKM01; genus JAMWDI01. The sequence goes on from JAMWCJ010000006.1 coordinate 40,434, forward strand.
TTAATGAATTATCTAAAAAGATAAAAATCCCTTCATCTGATATATTAAAATTTCTTCTTGATGAAAAAATTATAGTCAATTTAAATCAGACGCTTACTAAAGAACAAATTAAAAAAATATGTGAAAAATTCAATTATATACCAATCTTTCAGGAGACAAAACCACAAACTATAGAAAGAAAAGTTGAAAAACAACCTGTATATATTAAAAGACCACCTGTAGTAACTGTTATGGGACATGTAGACCACGGTAAAACAACTATTCTTGATAAAATAAGAAATACTAAAGTTGCGGAAAAAGAAGTTGGTCAAATTACTCAAAAAATTGGAGCATATAAAGTAAATTTACCCGAAGGGTCAATTGTTTTCCTTGATACCCCAGGGCATGAAGCATTTACAGCAATGAGAGCAATGGGAGCAAAAATTACAGATATTGTTGTTCTTGTTGTTGCTGCTGATGAAGGAGTAAAACCCCAGACAATTGAAGCATTAAACCATGCAAAATCTGCTAATATCCCGATAATAGTTGCTATAAATAAAATTGATAAACCAAATGCAAACCCTGAAAAAGTTAAACAACAACTCTCTGAATATGGAATGATTCCTGAAGAATGGGGTGGAAATACTGTATATGTAAATGTCTCCGGCTTAACAGGGGAAGGAATAAATGATTTACTTGAAATGATACTTCTTGTAGGTGAAATGCTTGATTTAAAAGCAATTATAAATTGCAAATGTGATGGAACAGTTATAGAATCATCTATTGATAGATTCAGAGGGCCTGTAATAAGTGTAATTATAGAAAATGGGATATTAAAAGTTGGAGACCCTTTTATTGTTGGTACTACATGGGGAAAGGTAAGAGCAATTATAGACGAATGGGGAAAAAGATTAACAGAAGCAAATCCTTCTACCCCAGTTGAAATTTTAGGAGCGCATGAGATTGCAATACCAGGGGAAAAATTTAAAGTAGTTGATTCAGAAAAAGAAGCAAGAGAATTCTCAGAAAAGATGCGTAGAGAAAGAGAAAACATTGTCGTACCAGTAAAAAGATTAAGTTTGAAAGACCTTTATGAAGAGATAAAAAAAGGTGAAGTAAAAGAATTAAATGTCATTTTAAAAACTGATTTTTATAATTCAATAGATGCAATTAAAAATATTTTTTCTAAAATACCCCAAAATGAAATAAAGATTAATATAATTCATTCTGGAACAGGTCCAATAAGTGAATCTGACATCTTACTTGCTTCTGCATCCAATGGAATTGTTATTGGTTTTAAGGTCCCAGTAGAACCAAAGGCAAAAGAACTTGCTAAAAAGGAAAATATAGAAGTGAGAACTTATGAATTAATATATGACATTAGTGAAGATATTATTAAAGCAATGGAGGGGATGTTAGAGCCAGAGATAAAAGAAGAAATGGTAGGACAGGCACTTGTGAAAAAAGTTTTTAAATTTGACAAAAATTTTGTTGTCGCTGGATGTATAGTGGTGAGTGGAAAAGTTGTTAAAGATTCAAAAGTCAAAATAATTAGAAATGGGAAAATTATATATAATGGTATTCTAACAAGTTTAAAAAGATTTAAAGATAATGTAAATGAAGTTAGTTATAACAACGAATGTGGTATAGGAATTAATAATTTTAATAATTTTGAGGAAGGAGATATTATTCAATCTTTTATTGAAATTGAAATTCCAAAAAAAATAAAAGGAGAATAAGTATGGATTGTATATTTTGTAAAATTATAAATAATGAGGTTAAAAGTAGTAAAGTTTATGAAGATGAAGATTTAATATGTATAAGGGATATAAATCCTCAGGCACCAGTTCATGTACTTATAATTCCTAAAAAACATATAGCAAAACTACACGAATTAAAAGAAGAAGATATAAATCTTGTTGGAAAAATGTTAAAAATTGCTTGTCAAATTGCAGAAAAAGAAGGAATAAAAGATTTTGGTTACAGAATAGTCATTAACACTAATAGAAATGCAGGGCAAAGTGTAGATCATATCCACTTTCATCTTTTAGGTGGAAGAGTAATGTTATGGCCACCTGGATAATAAAAATGAAAAGAACCATTAAGAATTTTTTATTGTTTTCTCTGATATTAGTTATTTTTACTTCCTGTAATAAAAAGAAAGAAGAAGTTACTTTCAAAAATGAAAAACTTACTGGATTTTCTTTAAAACATTTTTCCCAAAATTATTTGCTTACTTTAAATGGAGAAAGTGCTGAAATAACAGAAAGTAAAAATACAAAAATTTCTTCTCCAACTCTTTCTCTAAAAACAGAAACAGAAATAATAGAGATTAAAACTGACAAAGAAGGAAAAGGAGAAATAAAAGTTGACCCAGATAATAAAAAGTTAAAAGAGATTATTATAACAGGAAAAGTAATAATTCTATATAAGGATAAAAATACAGAAAATGTAACAATGGAAATTACTTGTGGTAAAGCAACTTATATAGAAGCAAAAAAAGAAATGGTCTTTGAAGAGAAACCATTGATTAAAAGAAGAGGAAATAAATTTTCAGGAGAAAAAATTATTTACAACATAGATAAAAATACAATTGAAATAAAAGGGAATGTATATGTTGAAATTGTACCCGAAGAGAAAACTGATAAATGATATTTTTCTTTTTATAATATTTATAAACAATTTTATTTTTTCAGAGGAAAAATCCTTTTTTGTAAGATTACTTGACCAAAATATTGTGAAAGAGATAGAAATAGAAGAATATATCTCTGGAGTTGTGGTAAAAGAAATGGGTGAAAATTGGGCAGTTGAAGCATTGAAAGCACAGGCTGTAGTTTCAAGAACTTATTTAATCTGGAAAATGAGTAAAAATAAGAATAATTATTATGATATTGAAAATTCAATATATAATCAACTATATGAAAATTGTAAAAATGAAAAAGTAAAATCTGCAGTTCTTGAAACAAAAGGAGAAATTTTAACAAATGAAAAAGGAGAGATAGTACCAATTTTTTTCCATACATGTTCAGGTGGAATAACTGCGAACCCATCCGATGTTTGGAAAGGCGAATATCCTTTAGATTATTCAGTTATAGATCCCTATTCAATTGATAATCCTTATTCTATATGGGAGAAAAATATTTCAAA
>JAMWCJ010000064.1 GCA_023818645.1 Candidatus Omnitrophota bacterium
AGAACAACAATTACAAGTGAAAAAAGAGATGTGAAAGAAATTTGGCGGGAGGATGGAATTGAAATTTTTATAGATCCTAACTGTAAATATTTAAATTATTATCAGTTTATTATAAATGCAAATGGAGCACTTACAGATATGAAAGTTGATATCGGAGAGAAAAAAGCCGATGACCTTGAATGGAATAGCAATGCAGAAGTAAAAACAAAAAAATTAAAAGAATACTGGACAGCAGAAATAAAAATACCATTTAAATCTCTTGGAAATTATCAAATATATGGTATAAACTTTTGCAGAAACAATTCTCAAGAAAAAGGAACCCATACTTTATGGAGTCCAACTAAAAACTCATCTTTGGGAAATCAAGGTTTTGGTGTTCCTGAGAGATTTGGGAAATTAATATTGGATAGAAAAACAGATACATACAGAAAGATAAAATCAATAAAAGGAGAACTTGTATCACAGCCACTTGGTGTTGAAAATAAAATCAAATTGGTAGTTAATAAAGACCTAATTGGTAAAAAGGTGGTTATAAATATACTCAATTTTAAGAAAGAAAAAGTTTTTGAAAAGGATATTTTATTAAAGGGAGAAACAATTGAAGTGCCTTTTGTTATATATCAGGATAATAATGATTTAATCTACTGGTTAGAAGTCAAATCTGATGATTTTATATTTGAGATACCATTTAAATTCTTAACAAGGGATATAAACTTCTTTGTTTTCCCAGAAAATGCATTTTTAATTTATTCATCAGATGAAAAAGAAATAAAATTACATGGAATTTTAAAGATAAAGAAAGAAGAAATAAATAAAAATCCAGATGCAAGATTGAAAATTATTTTTAAAAGTTTATTAAAAGACGATATGATACTTACAAAAGATTTAAAGTTGATTTCAAATAGTTTTAATATAGTTTTACCTCTGAAAGATATTGAAATAGGTGGATATATTTTAGGAGTGGAAGTATATATAAATGAGCAAGCAACATTTAAAAGTGAATATAAATTTCTGAAGATATGAAAAAGGAGCAGAAAAATGAAAGTTTATAAGATTAAGAGTGAGAATTTTATTGTTTATAGAAGAGAAAATGAGTTTTCTGCCTGGCCAAGGAATTGTGGTGTATATAAGTATAAAGGAGATGAAATTGTTGTAAATTTTTTTACAAGGACCTGTAATTATCAAACAAAAGAAGAAGTTGCTCATGGTTATAAACCACCTGATAATTCATCAAGGATAATGCAGATTAGGTCAAAGGATGGTGGAAAAAGTTGGGGTAATTTAAAAAAAATATTATCTTCAATAAATGTAGGAAGTGGAGAAACTGAAAATTTAAATTATCTTCCACCAAAAGAATTCGATTTTAAAAGTCCTGATTTTATGCTTGTTGCTATTACAATCAATTTACTTTTTTCCGAAGATAGAGGAGAAAACCTTTATGGACCATGTAGATTGCCTAATTTTGGATACGACTTTAACTGGGCAAGGCCAGATTATATAATTAGAGAAGATGGTTCTTTAATTTTATTTTCTACGGTTAATCGCACAGATAGGAAAGAGGGGAAACCAATAACGATAATTTCAAAAAATAAAGGAATTTCATGGGAAATTCTTTCATATATTACTAATGAAAAAAATGACTATATGCAAATAATGCCTTCAGGAATAATTTTACCTGATGGAACGATTTTATGTGCAATAAGATGTCAAAGATATAGACATGGATATAGTTTCTGGTCTGAATGTTATATTTCAGAAGATTATGGAAGGACATGGCAATTTTTGTCAAGAATAAATGATATTGGAAGTCCCTGTCATTTACTATTACTTAAAGATGGAAGAATTCTTGCAACTTACGGATACAGATCATATCCTTTTGGAATTAGATTTTCTATAAGTGAAGATAAAGGAAAATCATGGAAAGAAGAATTTATTTTAAGGGATGACGGTGGTTCATGGGATTTAGGGTATCCAGTAAGTGTTCAGTTAGATAATGGAGAAATTTTAACTGTTTATTATTTTAATGATAGAAAAGATAAAGTAAACTTGGATGGAGGAGTTAGATATATCGCAGGGTCAATCTTCAAAATTTAAGAATAGGTTTTACAAAAATCCCTTTCTATGTTATCCATTACTTATTTTTTACAGAGTCGGCGATAAAATATTTATTACTATAAAAGTTATGATGTGTTATTTCTTTTATGTCTTTTTTAGATTTTTTGGGAATTTCTCCTTTTGCTTTCCCGATCGGTAAAATAATTATAAACCTTTTCTCTTCAGGGATTTTAAGTAATTCTTTTATCTGTTTTTCTTTTGGAAGCAATGTTCCTTCTATCCAACATGATGCATAACCAAGATCTTCAATAGCAAGAAGCATATTTTCAGTAACAGCAGAAATATCCTCTAACCAGTATTTACTCATTTGAGGGTCTGCTATTATTCCAATAACAACACTTGCCTCTGAAATACAATTTTGAACTTCTTCTCCTAATTTTTTAATAATTTTTTCATCATCTATAACTATAAACTCATATGGCTGAATATTTCTTCCAGATGGTGCTAAACTACCTGCTTTTAAAATTTTTTCAATGTCTTTTTTTGGAATATCATATTTTTCATAACTTCTTACACTTCTTCTTTTTTCTATTACTTCAAACAATTCCATATTCCCTCCTCCTTTTTAAAAAATTTTATTGCCAAAGAAATCTTTTAAAAATGGCCCATCAAATTCCCATTTATGAACTTCTTCTATTGTTGTCTGTGCGTCTTTTAAACTACCTCTTGAAACCCTCAAAAAATCAATTAAACCTTTAAAAAAACCCACTTCTATACTTTTCCCAACTATAAAATCTCCACTATTTGATATGCTATTTTCTTTTATTTTCCCTTCCTTTATAACCTCTTCTTCTTTTCCATCTATATATATCCTCCCTGCCCTATCATCCATATCTAATTCTACAATTATGTGGTGCCAATTATTATCTATTTTCTTTTCTGTACAAACAAGATAATAATCATTTCCATATCCTATCTTAAAATTAACTTTACCATCTTTTAAATAAACAGAATAACCTTTCCCATCTTTCATTTTCTCTACAATACCACCATTTTCTTTTTCTGCTTTCAAAACTAATTCTATAAGAAAACTGTTTCTATCCATATCAACTGTTTGTCTTTTACTTCCCGGATATATAACCTCTTTCCCTTTTTCTATTTCTCCATATTTAAATATACCTGTATAAACAAATGAGTAATCTTTTTTTATTTCAGAATCAGGTAAAACACAGTAAATTTTTTCTCCATCAAATTCAAGTGCTCCCTCTATCCAGTTTTCAAGTATTCCATTTTTATAATTATTCTCATTCACATTTATTCCTTTTAAATTATTCCATGGAACATAATGATACATAACTCTATCAATATATTCATCACTATAATAAAAGTTTTCCCCAAAAATAAATGATGGGTCATATTTATTCCTATAAAAATTCCATTCTCCAACTATTTTAAAAAGTGGATATGGGACAAAAAATTTAATTTTAATATTATTTATATAATCCTTTATCATATCCTCAAATGTTAATTGAACTTCTTTTAATTTTACTGCCTCATATCTTAGAGGATTCTTTGCCTTTAAATTTTCTAAAAATTCTTCAGCATTTAAAGAAACTTTTTGTTCTTTATCAAAAATCCCAATCTTTCTTGGTCTACCAATTATTATGTTATCAAAGTACCCAATTGTTTCATAATGGTCAGGTAGATCAGATGTTCTATATGCATAATGGTCAAAAATAATATCACTTATATCTATTAAATAATTTCCAAGATACCATGCTCTCTGAACCCCATTTAAGGCTGGCTGTTTCCTGAATGCACAACCAAATTTATATGCGAAATTGTTAAAGAATGCATGATTGAAGCCACCTACTTCCATATATGCACATGCATTACATAAAGGAGAACCAAGTTGATTATTTTTTCCTATTGCAATATTATTGAAAAAGTATCCTTTATATTGACCATCTGCATAGTAAGCAAATCCAAAATTACCAGTTGTATAATTTACTTCTCTTTTTGATTCAATTGCCCATAAATAATCTCCATGATGTGGACCAACAGGATTTATAACTATGTTGTTATAAATAAAAGCAGGCCCTCCCTGCCATACTTCAATTCCACCATAATCATTTGTATGCAAAAGACAGTCTTTAACTTTATTGTGATGGATGAAAATTTTTATTAAAGGACAATCTCTTAAATCATGATGTTTACCACCAAATACATTTATCCCTCCACCATAATTTTTTTCAAGAATGTTACCTGATATTTCTACTATTTCTGCTGATTGAACATCTATTGTAAATGGAGAACTGCCTCTTATTGGTCTTTTTCCAATATCGTAAAATTTATTCCTTAATATTTTTACCTCTTTTATTCTTCCAAATGGTGGTTGAGTTTGTGCCCAATTTTGACCATCTTTAATATCTATGCCTCCGTGGTCTGTATGATAAATTTCATTGTCTGTTATTTCAATTTTATCAATTATATCGTCTGGGTTTTTTGCATGAACTCTTATTGCTTTCGGTAAATGTTCAAATTTACAATTTTTTATTTTTATATTTTTACATTTTCCTGTTATTCTCACTGCTGATGAATAAAAGTCTTTTCCATCTACCCATCTATATAAAGGATTATTTGTATTTAGAAATCTAAAATTTAAACCAGAAATTTCTATATTTGACTGATTTACTATCTCAATTACTGAAAAATCTTTTGCAACTTCAATTGTTTTTTCATTAGGATTTTCATCGTGAGGCAATCTAATATAAAGGACCTTCTTTTTCTCGTCATAATAATATTCACCAGGACAATCAAGAAAATTCAATTTATCCTCAACAAAATATTTATTCCCTTTTATTGGAGGGTTAAACCATGTTCCAAGAAAAGTCACAGTATGATTAGTTGGATTATACTCTATTATTTTTGAAGGGAAGGGTGTTCCAATTACCGAACTGCCTTGAAACCATATAATTGCATCTTTATAATAATCAGGTTCGGGTGAATTTAAATTTACAGGGTCAAAACCAGTAATTACCTTTCCTCCTTCTTGTTTTACAGAGACCCTTTTCCAATCCCACCAGTTTTTCAATACATCTTCAGGATCTTCTTCCCAGTCAGGTTCTCTTGCAATTTGTATTCTTTCTATTTTATCTTTTTCTATCAACCATACTGCTCTTGGCACAAAATCACCTTTTAAGTCAATACACCATATCTTATCAACTTCAGGAACTTTTATTTCTTCGTTACATTTTCTCCATCCACCCTCTATTTTTATAGAGCCATATATATAAGCATTTCCTTTCCCCCAATCAGGGTCAACTGTTAATCTTATCGGATTTTCTTCTGTCCCTGATTCTCTTGCAAATAATCTTCCTCTATATATAACACCTTTCTTAAAGATATATGTATAAATTCCTTTACACTCTTTTGCTTTCCCCTCTGCTTTTTCATCCCAAGGATGGTGTTTCCAGGGTGTATTTTTTGTTAATCCATCATTGTTATCATTTCCATTTTCATAGTCAATATATCTTAAAGAAATACCCTTTTCAAAAATAAATGTTTTTGGCTTCCATTTTATCTCTATCTCTTTATACACCTCACAATTTTTTTCTTCCCATGAGAACTTATTTTGTGAGATTAAAAAAACTGAGATTAGAGAGATTACTATAAGGATTTTTTTCAACATATCCCCTCCTTATTTTTTGATAGTATAACACATATATCAAAAATATTAAAAATGTCTCATTTTGTGCTAATTTTTTAAAAATTGTGTCATATAGTGCTTGATTTTTAAGAAAATAACATATATCTTTTATTTTAAAAAAGGAGTTAAGATGATGATTTTTAAAAAAATGGGTTTGTTATTATTATGCATTAGTTTTTTCCTTTATTCAGAGGTATCACCTGAGGATATTAGAAAATCTTTACTTGCAAATTCAAATGTTCAAAGATTAAAAGGAGAAGATTTTACATGGCATGCTGCCTATAATGCAGGTGTTTTTTATAAAGGTTATATGGTTTATAGAGACGAACAATGGATAGAATCAGCAATAAAATATTTTGACTTTCTTATTAGTAAAATGGATAGAGAACCAGATGGATACAGGGGCTGGGTTGGTCCACGTCTTGAGGATAAAAATATATGGGGTTCTGCTATAGTAGGAGATGCAAATCTTTTAAGTTTAATGCTTTCTATTGCTGAAATAATCTTGAAAGAAGAAAATCTTTCAATCAAATTTAAGAAAAAGGCAGAAGAATATATTAATCTTGGAAAAGAAATAATAGAAAAATGGGATAAAAGAGGATGCTGGTATGAACAACTTGGCTATGGCAAATATCTTGTTCAGACAAAATTTATCTTACCTTCTCAACCAGACCAATGGATTATAAGGGAAGATTATCAGATTTCAGAAAATTTAAATAAGTCAGGTAAAATGGGTGTTGTATGTATTAAACTTTATAGAATTTTAAATGACAATTTTTACAGAGATAGAGCAGTAAAAATATTCTCCTATTATAAATCAATTATGAGGTATATTGAGAAGGAAGATAGATATGTCTGGAATTTTTGGGAACCATTCGCAGTGTGTGATATGACTTCTATTCCAAAAAGTTGGGTAGATGTCCATCCTCAAAGAGCAGGTTATCAAGCAGCAGAAGTTTCCTTTTTTGTAGAAGCATACCATACAGGAATTGTCTTTGATGAAAAAGATATAAAAAGAATAATAAATACAAATCTATGGATGTGGAATAATTCCTTTGAAAATCCTCAATTCAAAAGTGCTAATGGCAAAACAAATGCTGGAACATTATGGTCGTCTTTAAGTGATTTTGACCAAACGATAAGAAAATTGAATGAAATTATACTTGAAAATCAAAAAGGGAATATAGGTGTTGTTGAAAGAGATTATTTCAAAAATGTTATATGTAAAGAACCACCTTCTTTTAAAAGGAAGTATGTTAAAGATGAAAGAGATATAATAATTCCTGAAATTCCAATTTATAACAATGAAGATATAACTATGGGTGTTGTAATTCCTATGGTTTTTAATGACTGGACTAAAATTTCATGTAAGATTGAAAAAGATGGAAAACTTGAAATATATTTGTATTCAAAAGATGGAAAGATGATTGAAAAAATATTTGATGAAAGTGTTAAATCTGGCTTTAAAACAATTAGATGGGATGGGAAAAATAGTAAAACAGGAGAAAAATATAAAGGAGAATATAAAATAAGGTTTGTTTTTAGAAATAGTTTAAGGGAAGTTCCAATAAAAATAGGAGGATAAAATGGTAAAGTATGTTTTTTTTGTTTTATGTTTAGTGTTATCTTCATGTGCAGTTAAAAGTGATGAGATTAAAAAAGAGGAAGTAAAATGGACTGGCTGGGAGAAATTATCAGACCCAAATTATTTTCCAATTGCAGTATGGCTACAAAGCCCAAAAAATGCTTCAAAGTATAAAGAAATAGGAATAAATCTATATGTGGGTTTATGGAAAGGTCCGACAAAAGAACAGATAGAAGAACTTGAAAAACATAATATGCCTGTAATATGTGGTATGAATGAATTTGGCCTTGAATATGTAAAAAATAAAGGTAAAAATTCTATAATTGTTGGATGGATGCATCAAGATGAACCAGATAATGCACAACCTCTTCCAGATAAAAGTGGTTATGGTCCACCAATACCTCCAGAAAAAATAATAAAATACTATGAAGAATTAAAACAAAAAGATCCTACAAGACCAATTTTACTTAATCTTGGACAGGGAGTTGCATGGGATGGATGGGTTGGTAGAGGAGTAAGAACAAACCATCCAGAAGATTATCCTGAATATATAAAAGGTTGTGATATTGTTTCTTTTGACATTTATCCAGTTGCACATCCAAGAAATGAAATACAAGGTAAATTATGGTATGTAGGATATGGTGTTGAAAGACTTGTAAAATGGTCCGAAGGAAGGAAAATTGTCTGGAATTGTTTAGAATGTACGAACATTTCTTCAGATAAAAAAGCAAATCCATATCAGATAAGAACTGAAGCATGGATGAGTATAATTAATGGTTCAAGAGGTTTTATCTGGTTTGTCCATATATTTAAACCAAAATTTATTGAAGCAGGAATACTTGCTGAAGAAAATAGAGAAAATATGGAAGCAGTTAAAAATGTTAATAAAGAAGTAACTGAACTTGCTCCTATTATAAATTCACCTGATTTAAAAGGACTTAAAATTACAACAGATTCAAATATTGTTGTTAAAGGAGTTCTGAAAAAGTATAAAAATGAGTATTATATTTTTGCTGTTTCTATCGGAGAAAATCCAACACAGGCAAAGTTTGAATTACCAGAAGATTTAAAATTAAAGAAAGAAGTTGAAGTTATGAAAGAAAACAGAAGTATAAGAATTGTAGATAACTACTTTACAGATAAGTTTGAAGGTTATCAAGTCCATCTTTATAAAATAAAATGAAAAGGTTAACCTTGCTGATTTATATTTTTCTTATAGTGAAGTTTTTATTTGCGACAACTTATTATATTGATTATGAAAAAGGAGATGATAAAAATTCAGGGACAAGTCCAGATAAAGCATGGAAACATTGTCCTTTTGATAAAAATGCAAATGATTTAGCAAAATCAACAAAAATAAAAGGAGGAGATGTTTTACTTTTTAAAGGAGGCGTTGTTTACTTTGGTAGTTTTGAAATAGATGGAAGATTTACATATGGAGACAAAGACAATCCAATTGTTTTAAAAGGAGATGGATGGGGTGATAAAAAGGCAATTATTGATGGTTCTGAAATGATTGAAGGAGAATGGAAAAGATGTTCATCACAACAAGATGCTAAAGGGAATTTAAAATGGGAAAATATTTATTATATTCAATTGAAAAAATCATATAGTTTTACACAGGGATTTTATGAAGATGAGGAGTTTTTATGGTATTCTCAGGAACCAAATCCATCTGACCCATTTTTTTATGATAGGATAAGTAATTTTAGAGTTATACCAAAGGGAGACAAGAATATAAAACAGACAAGAACTTCAATTACAGACCCAACATATTTTACACAAAAGCAACCTGATTTCTGGAAAGGTGCATATGTTCTTTTATGGAGAGTGCCAAATGTAACTGTTATTAGGAAAATAATAAGTTATGAACCTGAAAGTTCAACAATTTATCATGAAGATGCTGGAGGAGATTTATATACTGATAGGGATTCCTATTACTCAATCATAAATCATGTTTCTCTAATTGATAGTCCTGGTGAATTTGCTTTAGATGAAGAGAAAAAGATTTTATATGTATTTCCAAGGGGAGATATAAAAACGCATAGATATAAAGTCAGGAACGGACATACAGGGATTGTAGCAAATGGCGTTAAAAATATCGTTATAGAAGGGTTTATAATACAGAATTTTGTTATGGGAATAAGAGTTTATAGATCATCCGATAATGTGCCAGTTCCTGAAAATTTTATTATAAGGAATAATGAAGTTAGAAAACTAAAATCTGATGATTGGTATGCAA
>JAMWCJ010000065.1 GCA_023818645.1 Candidatus Omnitrophota bacterium
GGATATTTACCTTCAATTGTTCCTTTTAAAAAAATTGATCAAAGATTTTGGGATTTTATATATATAGTTCCTATAAATTTAAAAAAAGGTGAAAATGAAATATCTTTAATACTTCCAGAAAACTCAATTATTAAAAATTTAAGATTGTGTGAAAGAATAGAAGGTGAAATTAAAAAAGAAGTTGAAGTTACTGGAACACAGTTTATATTCTACAAAAAAGAAAATCCTCAAATCTCATTTTCGCTTATTTCTGATTTTGATAAAAAAATAAAAGGAAGGATTTCTTACTTTCTAACAAAACTTTTAGATGACAAAGGAGAAGAGAGTTGGTCTCCTGGTTTGAGATTTGTACCTGTAGAGATAATGGAACAAAGAGATTTATCAATTGAATTTAAGAAAGGAGAAAGAAAAAATTTTGTATTTGATGTTCCAAAAGAAAAATATGGCACTATTAGTGTATTTTTAATCCTTGAAGAGAAAGATAAAATTTTACCTTTACACATATTAAATTATGCAGTAGTAGTTGAACAGAAGGATTTAGATAAATTTAATTATAATGGTTTACTTATGTGTTCTTCAGGTCATGAGATATTGAGAAATTTAAATTATTTAAAGGGAATGAAAAAAATTGGGATTGACTGGGTAAGATATGAAGTTGGATGGAATAGTTTTGAACCTAAAAAAGGAGAATTTAAATGGAAAGATATTGATAAATTTATGGATACTTGTAGAGAAAATAAAATTTATGTAATGACACTTACAGAAGGGGCACCTGACTGGGCAAAACCAAAAGGAGATTTTTTTGATATTCCATATAAAAGTTATAAAATAAAACTTGATTGGTCTCCTGGAAGGGAATATTATGATGATTGGAAGAATGCATGGAAAGAATTTTTAAAAAGATATAAGGATATTTGTAGAGCATTAAATGTTTGGAATGAACCATGGGAAGGTGGAGGAATAAGTGGATGGAAGTCAACAGGAGAACATTACAGAAACTTATTTAAAAAAGTCAAAGAAGCTAGAGATGAAGTTGATAAAGATGTAAAAATTGTTGGAGCAGATTCATCTCATAATACAAATTGGAAAATATTTTCAGCAGGAATGGAAAGTGATATAGATGTTTTATCAATACATTATGAATTACCTTCTCAAGGATGCTATTCTTTCTCTCTTGCAAATTATTATGGAAAGGAAGTTTGGGATACAGAAACATGGATAACATGGATGGGAGATAGTGCTACTTGTAGAAATCTTCTAAGTGAAATTGCGCTTGGTTGTAAAAAAGTTTCGCCTTTTGTAACATCTTTAATATTTGACAGAAATGGTTTCCCAAATACAACTGTTTCCTGGACAAGTGCATTCTCAAAATTTTTAAATAATAAAGAGTATAAAGGATTTGCACATCCAGAAAGACCTCCTTTTGTTTTATTATTTAAAGGCGAAGATGAAAATTGTGCTGTTGTATCTACTTCTTTATGTGAAACATATAACTGTAGAAAATATGTTTTTTGGGGACAATTTTATGATGATAGACCAGATATGATAATTGATGATATATCTGATTTGAAAGTTTATGATATATATGGAAATGAGATTAAAATTATAAGAAAAAATAGAAAAATTTATATTCCAGTTGATAAAAATCCAAAATATATAACAACTAAATTAAACTTTGAGAAATTTAAAGAAATATTATCAAAAGCAAATTATGAAAAACTTACACCAGTTGAGATTAAGGTCTTTCAAATTGGCAAAGATAATAAACTTAATATAGAACTTAAAAATGTATATCCTTTAAAGATAAAAGGCAATTTAATTGTAAAATGTGAGAAGATTGAATTTGAACAAGATAATATTGAATTCAGTTTAGAGCCATGCGAAAAGAAAAGATTTATCTTTAATATAAAGAATTTAAAAGATACAATAAATAATTATCCATCAGAGATAATTGTAAATACAAATAAAGGGACAGCAAAATTAAGAGAAGTTTTAGTATTCTGTATAATTAAAAAGGGAAAGATTTTAGTTGATGGAGATATAAATGATTGGGAAAAATTGGGAACAAAAACACTAATTCTAACAAAACAAGGAAAATATGAAGATTTAACTTTAAAAGCATGGTTCCCATGGGAGAAATTTGTTGAATCTATGCCTGATTTTTCAGCAGAAGTCAGTTTTGCTTATGATGATGACTTTTTTTATGGACTGGTAAGAGTAAAGGATAAAACAAAAGATATATTACCATCCCTTCTTTCAGGAAAAAATCTTCATAAATTCCAAAATCCTCCAGGAGATTATGTATATGCTGAAATTGGGCCTATTCCAGGAGCAACAGGAGATATGGTTAAAATTTCACTTGGAGTTATTGAAAGGAAAGGATGGATTAAAAAATATGAAGTATTTCCACCTGATTCACCTATTTACAAATTTGGCCATTATTTGAATTCTATATATCAATATTTAATCTATCCAACAAAAGAAAATAATGGTGAAATAATGAGAGTAAGAACACCTGATTTTTATTATTTACACCCATTACCAATTGATTACAAATTTTTATCAGAGAAATGTAAAGTTGAAAATTCTTCAGTTTTTATAAAAGGAGATGAAAATGGTTATATTTATGAGTTTTCTATTCCATGGAAAGAACTTTTAGAAGTAAGCCCATTTAAAAATAAAAGGATAAAATTGAGTTTTCAAATACAAGATAGAGGGATGGGTAATGTTTTAGAATTTTCAAAGAATAAATCTATATGTTCTTTTAATACTTTAGATTTTGAACCTGGCTGGGGAGCAAAGTGGACAGCAGAAACAGAATTTGAATTTGATGATAGAACTTGATTTATTATAAAGATTAGACCTTTCTCAACTTTCATCATTTTATTATCTTTAATTTAAATGTAAAATAAATAAATGGAAGTTTATAGGAGATTTTCTGATTATCTAAAGGAGAGATTTGGTTGTAGAGTTCATAAGATTTCTGTTTATGCTGGTTTTTTCTGTCCTAATCTTGATGGAACTTTAAGTAAAAAAGGATGTATTTACTGTAATAATTATGCTTTTAGTCCATGTTTAAGAGAAAATTTAGAAATTGAAAAGCAGATAGAAAAAGGGATTGAGTATGGGAAGAAAAGATTTAAAGCAGAAAAATTTATTGTTTATTTTCAACCATATTCAAATACTTATGCACCTATAGAAATTTTAAAAGAAAAATATGGTATTGTTAAAAAATTTTCTGAAATTGTTGGTATTTCAATTGGAACAAGACCTGATTGTATAGATGATGAAAAATTAGAATTAATTGAAAGTTATAGTGATAAATATGAGGTATGGATTGAATATGGACTTCAGAGTATACACGATAAAACATTAAAAATTATAAACAGAAACCACACATACTCTGATTTTCTGAATGCATATGATTTAACAAGAAAAAGGAATATAAAGATATGTGTTCATGTAATAATAGGACTGCCAGGTGAAACAAAAAAAGATATACTTGAAACTGCTAAAGAATGTGGAAGATTAAAATTTGATGGAATAAAGATTCATCCAATTCATATATTAAAGGATACTGAACTTGAAAGATGGTATAAAGGAAAAAGGTTTAAAGTTATGGAAATGGAA
Organism: Candidatus Omnitrophota bacterium; assembly: GCA_023818645.1. Lineage (GTDB taxonomy): Bacteria > Ratteibacteria > UBA8468 > B48-G9 > JAFGKM01 > JAMWDI01. Next base: position 3,631 of record JAMWCJ010000065.1, read on the forward strand.
GAATATGTTGATATACTTTGTGATTTTCTCTCATATTTACATCCAGAAACAATTATTCAAAGATTAACTGCTGATTGTGATAGAAAATTTCTTGTTGCTCCAGATTGGTTGCTTGAAAAACAAAAAATGTTAAAATTATTGGGAGAAAAAATGAAAGAGAAAAATATATATCAAGGCAAAAATTATAAGGAGATACAATGAAAGTTATAATCTTATGTGCTGGTTATGCAACAAGGATGTATCCTTTAACACTTGTAAAATCAAAAAATCTATTGCAGATAGCAGGTATTCCTATGATTGACCATATAATTGAAAAACTTAAAAGATTGCCCATAGATAAAATATTTGTTATTACAAATAATAAATTTTTTAATGATTTTCAAATCTGGGCAAAAGATAAAGAAAAAATAGTTGTTTTAAATGATGGTTCAAATTCAGATAAAGAAAGGTTAGGAGCAATAGGAGATATAAAATTTGTAGTTGAAAAAACTGAAGATGATGAATTTTTGATAATTGCAGGAGATAACCTTTTTGAGTTTGATTTAATTGATTTTGTTAACTATGGAAGAAAAAAAGGAATAACTATTGGGATTAAAAGGGTTGAGGATATAAATTTAATAAAAAAATATAGTCAGGTTATACTTGACCAAAATGGGAAAATTATATATTTTGAAGAAAAGCCAGAAAATCCAAAGTCAAAAGATGCTGCAATATGTGTTTATTATTTCCCAAAAGGTGTTTTAAGAAAGTATTTAGACGATTATTTAAACCAAGGGAATAATCCAGATATGGCAGGTTTATTTATTCAGTATTTGTATAAAAAAGTTGATGTATATGGATTTGTTTTTGAAAATAAATGGTTTGATATAGGAGATATAAATCAATTTCATTATGCAAATTTCTATCTTCTGAGTAAAAAATTAGAAGAAAAATTTGGGAAAGGATATATATATTTTTTTATTGCTCCTGGAAGAGTAAATATAATAGGTGAACATACTGATTATAATGGTGGTTTTGTTTTACCATTTGCTGTTGATAGGTATATATATCTTGCAGTTAGAAAAAATAATAAAAAAATCGCAAATTTCATGTCTCTTCAATTTGAAAATGATATAGTTTCAGTTGATATTAAAAATATAAAAAAGACAAATACCTGGGCTGATTATCCAATTGGAATATTATGGATATTGAAAAAACAAGGATATGATTTTGAAGGGCTTGATTTTATATTTGAAAGTAATATTCCTATTGGTGGAGGACTTTCTTCTTCAGGAGCAATTGAGGTTATAACTTTAACTGCTTTAAATAATCTATTTGATTTAAATATTGAAAAAACAAGAATCCCTTTTATTTGTCAAAAAGCAGAGAATGAATTTGTTGGAGCAAGATGTGGAATAATGGACCAATTTATAATAACCATGGCAAAAAAAGAAAATGCTATTCTATTAAATTGCAATAACTATCAATTTGAATATATCCCTGTAAATCTTGGTGATTATTATTTTATAGTTTCTTCTACAAATGTTTCCCATTCAATTGCATCTGGTCAATATAATAAGAGAAGGGCAGAGTGTGAAGAAGGTTTAAGAATATTAAAGAATTACCTAAATATAAAAACTCTTTCTGATGTAAAGATGGAAGAATTTGAAAAATATAAAGATAAACTGCCTGAATTGATAAGAAAGAGGGTTTTACATGTAATAAGTGAAAATGAAAGGACAAAAAAGGCGAGTGAATGTTTGATTGAAGGGAATGTAAAAGAACTTGGAGAATTACTTAATCAGTCACATATATCCTTAAGAGACCTTTATCAAGTAAGTTGTAAAGAGGTTGAAATTATGAGAGAAGAATCATTGAAAATTGAGGGTGTTTTAGGAACAAGAATTACAGGTGGAGGATTTGGTGGTTGTTTAATTTCCTTAATTCATAAGGATTTTGTTGATGAATATATTAAAAAAGTTGGAAAAAATTATAAAGAAAAAACAGGGATTACTCCAGAATTTCATGTAAGTCAAATAGTTGATGGTTGCTTGCCTTTTTAATTTTTTGTATTTGAATTCTAAATGTATTAAAATATCTATTATGGAGGGAATTAAAACTTTTAAAAATGATAATTTTAAAAAATTCCTCTTCTTTTTCTATGAGATAGTAAAATACACTACTTTAAACTTACTTAAAGAAAAAAAATCAAAAATTTTGAATCAAATTCTTAAAAAAACTGTTAAATTTATGGGAGGAAGGGCAGGAAATATTAGAATTTACAATTCAAGAACAAAAAATTTAACTTTGGTAGCAAGTTATGGGACAGGTAAAAAATATATTGAGGATAAAAAAAATATTAAGATTGGTGAAGGGATTGCAGGACTTGTTTTTCAGAAAAATAAACTTTTAGCAGTAAAAAATTTAAAAGAAAGTAAAATCTATATAAAACCATCGCTTGCATTAGAAAAAAAGATGATCTCTCTTATTTCTGCACCACTAAATATTGGTAATAAAAAACTTGGAGTTTTTAGTTTATACTATCCTTTTGTGAAAAATTTCACAAAAGAGGAAAAGGGAATATATACCTTACTTTCAAATTTTATTGCTTTAATTATTACAATACAAAATATTTATTATGAGTTAAGTGATACTTATGTTGGAATAATAAATATGATTGTTAAAGAACTTGAGGAAAAAGATGAATATTTAAAAGGACACTCTGAAAATGTTAGAAGATATGCGATTATGATAGGAAAAGAAATGAAGTTACCCAAGGAAGAAATAAAAGTTTTATCAGAACTTACAGCAATTCACGATGTTGGAAAGATTTTTGTTGACAATATAATACTGACTAAACCGGATAAGTTAAATGAAAAGGAATGGGAAATTATAAAAAAACATCCAGAAATTGGTGCAAAAATAGTTTCACAGATAAGGAGATTTAAAGATGGTATAAGCATAATAAGACATCATCATGAAAGAGTAAATGGAAATGGATATCCAAATGGGATTTCTGGAGATAATATTTCTTTAATAGCAAAAATAGTTTCTGTTGCAGATGCGATAGATGCCATGCTTTCAGATAGACCTTATAGGGAAGCATTATCAATAGAACGAGTAAAACAAGAATTAATTAAAAATATGGGAACTCAATTTGACTCTGAAGTTGTGAAAGTAGCATTAAAACTTATTGAAAATGGTAAAATAACGGAAAAATCATAAATAGAATGAAAGAAGAGAATTTTTATGTAGGAGTTAGTGAAATAGATATTACACCACCTGTTGGAACTTTACTTGCAGGAGGAATAAGACCAAGGATTTCAAAAGGAATTGAGGATCCTTTATTTGTAAAGTCAATTGTAATAGAGACAGAAAAAGGTGAAAGATTTACTTATGTTGTTCTTGATCTTTTATGCCTTCCAAGAGAAATTGGTGATAAATGCATAAAAATTAGTTCAGAGAAAACAGGTATTCCTGAAGAAAAAATTGTCTGGACAACAACTCATACTCATACAGGTCCATATACTACGCCTCTTTTTGGAGAAGATGAAAGTGTAATAAATAAGGACTGGTTAAATTCTCTTCCAGAAAAGTTTGCTCTATCAGTTGAAAAGGCATATAATTCAAAAAAGAGAGCAAGAATGAAACATATTCAAGCATTTTGCAATTCTGTCTCTCATAATAGAAGGGTTATTTTAAAAGATGGAAGAGCAATAAATACATGGAATCTTGAAAATATAAATATACAAATACTTGGTTCAGAAGGACCTATTGATCCAGAAATTGGGATTTTATTTTTTGAAACTTTTGATGGAGAGCCAATCTGTTTAATGTTTTATTTTTCTTTACATACAAATTCAAATTTTGGAGAATATTTTTCTTCTGATTATTTAGGGATAGTATATTCAAAAATGAAAGAAAAATTTGGTTCTGATTTTGTAACATTATTTATTCCAGGTGCTTTTGCAAATATAAATCCAACAAGAAAACATAAAGAAATAGGAGAGATATTATCTGAAATAATTATAAAGAAATTTGAAAAACCAGCGACTTATATAGAAAAACTTAAAATTAACTCAATAAAAAAGGAAATACTGGTTAATTTTAAAAATTTTAAAGAAGACCAAAAAGGAAGAATAGAAAAATCAGGTTGGCCTGAATGGGTTTGGGAATATTTTGAGAAAGAAGTTGAAATCTTAAGAAAAATCGGGAAAAGAGAGACAAAGACATTAATTCAATCTTGGAATATAGGGAATATTGGTTTTGTTAGTTTTCCAGGAGAACTTTTTGTTGAATGGGGAATTAAAGTTAAAAAAGAATCTCCTTTTGACTGGACATATCCTGTTGAACTTGGTGGTGATTATATTGGGTACTTAATTACAAAAAAAGCATGGAAGACAGGTGGTTATGAACCTTTAATAGCAAGGTCTTCCTTACCTTGCTGGGAGAGTGTAGAATATATGGTAAAAGAAGGTATTAAATTATTGAAAATTCTAAATAAAAGGAGGAGTCCAAATGAAGAAACATAAAATTGGTATTGTTGGTTTAGGGAGAGGAAGGGCTTTTGTTAATGTTTTTGGTGCTCATCCAGATGTAGAAATTACTGCTATATGTGATATTGATGAGAATAGATTAAAGGAAATTGGAGATTTATTTAAACTACCTGATAATAAGAGATTTACAGATTATGATGATTTTATAAATTCTGATTTTGATATAGTTGTTATTTCAACTCCAATACCTTATCATACAGAACAGACAATAAAAGCACTTGAAAATAAAAAAGATGTTTTGTGTGAACAGACAGTTGCATATACTATTGAAGAGTGTGAAAAGGTTTTAAATGCAGTTAAAAAAAGTAAACAGATATATATGATGGCAGAAAATTATTGTTATTTTCATTACATTAGAGAATGGAAAAAGATAGTTGAAAGTGGAAAACTTGGAGAGATTTATTATGCAGAAGGAGAGTATATCCATAATATTGTAAATTTACTTTTTGATAAAGATAAATATACATGGCGTGCTTATAGACCTCCAATATTATATTGTGCTCATACACTTGGTCCATTACTTATGATTATGAATGATAGAATTGTTAAAGGATGTGGTTTAACAAGTGGGTTTAAAAAGATACCTGAATGTAGTAACTTAATTGGTTTTCTTGATATTGAAGTTGGACTGTTTAAAACAAAAAAAGGCGCAATAATAAAGATTTTAAGAAGCCAAGTTGCTGCAAGACCTCATATGGTGTGGTATTGTCTATATGGAACAAAAGGGCATCTTGAAAATCAGAGATATAAAGGAGATGGTTTATATTATGTAGAAGGGGAAATAGAGAGTTCTTATCCATGTCCAATTTCAGACCCTGAATTAGAAGAAAAAGAGCAAAGAGGCGGGCATGGAACAAGTGAATATTATATGATAAGGGATTTTTTATATGCAGTTGAAAATAGAACAAGACCACCTATTGATATTATAAGAGCGATTGATTTTACAGTTCCAGGTATTATAGCACATCAATCAGCAATGAAAGATGGAATTTGGCTTGATGTCCCTTTATTTGATTGGTGAAAATGTAAGATGAAATATGAAAGAAAAAATTTATTTATGGGCGCATAAGGAAGGGATACAGAATAATAGATGGGGATTACCAAAAGAATCAAAGATAACACCTATTGATGCCTGTAAATACTTAGGAATAGAAAACATAATTTTTGTGAGAGAATTTGGGAAACCAGAACCAACTGAATATGAAT